>JAFTUJ010000006.1 GCA_017466305.1 Thermoguttaceae bacterium | reverse complement strand
GCCAAGTCGCCGTTTGCCGACGAGGTCGCTTTTTGGAATTTCGCCGATCTTAACGACGCCCACGTAAACGACGGCGCGGCAAGCGTTTTGCAAGCGTTCGGCGACGTCGAAATCGGCGTCGAACTTGACGAAACCGCCAAAGCCGAATCCCTCTTGCGCGGCGGCGACGGCAAAATCGCCCGAATCGCGAAGGGCGGTTATCTAAGCGTCGACGCCCCGCTCGATTCCGAACTCGCCGTCGACGGTTCCGAGCTAACGTTTTGCGTTCGCTTGCGTTACGACGCGACCGTTTGGCAAAATTCGCCGATTTTCTCGAAACACGGCGGGCACGAGCGGCTCGCGTACAACCTGTACTGCCTCGACGACGCGCTCGGCGCCGAAATTGGGACGACCGGGAACAACGGTCTTCTCCGCTGTCGAGCGTTACGTTCTGAAACGCGCGACCCGGAAGCCGCGCTAACCGCTTGGCGCGACGTTGTTTGCCGCGTCGACGAAGCGAAAGTCGAGCTCTTCGTCGACGGGCGTTGTTACGACGAAGACTTTGTTCTCGGCGCCCTCCGCCCCAACGACGTCGCGTTGACGATCGGCGCCCAAATCGAACCGGACGGCAAAGCGCGCGCCGGTTTCGTTGGCGAAATCGACCATCTCGCCGTTTGGAACCGAGCGCTCTCAAACGCCGAGATCGCGGCGCTTAGCGGCGGAGTCGACCGAATCGACCCGCGCGAGCGAACCGATCTCGGCGACGGCGTGTCGCTCCAATATTGGACGCCGCCAAACGCTTACGGCGTCGGGGATTGCATGCCGTTTTACGTCGACGGCGTCTTTCACTTCATGTACCTCCTCGACAAAGGGCGACACGGCGCGAAAAACGGCCTCGGCGCGCACCAATGGATTCAAGCGACGTCGACCGACCTGAAAACTTGGACGCACCGCCCGTTTGTCGTTCCGATCGACCGCCAAAACGAAGGGTCGATCTGCACCGGTTGCGTTTACTATCATAAAGGCGTTTATTACGCGTTTTACGCCAACCGCGCCGTCGAGTACGTCATGCCGGACGGCGAAAAGCGCAAGACGTACGGTCTCCTCTGTTTGGCGACGAGCAAAGACGGAATTCATTTCGAGAAAAAGGGTTACGACCCGATTTTCCTCCTTCCGGACGGCTACTCTTGGGGAACGCGCGACCCGCAAATCTTCCAAGACCCAACCGACGGAACGTTCCACATGTATATTACGACGACGTATCGCGGCAAAGGCTGTTGGGCGCACGCGACGTCGCAAGACCTTGAAAATTGGACGCTTACCGACCCGGTTTACACGCACATGAACGGCGAGCCGGAGTGTCCGGACTGGTTCCGTTGGGGCGACGATTATTACGTCGTCGCGAACCACCTGAACGGTTATTACAAGACGTCGAAGTCGCCGACCGGGCCTTGGGAGGTTCCGAACGCGCCGAATATCTTAATGCCGGGGATAATTAACGTTCCGCAAACGGCGGCCTTTAAAGACGGTCGTCGCTTGGTTTGCGGCTGGAGTCGCGAGCGCGGCTTCGGCGGCAGCGCGGTTTTTCACGAGCTAATCCGCTTCGACGACGGGACGCTCGGCGAAAAATTCGTTCCGGAGATGATTCCGGAGACGGACGCGCCGGTCGTTTCGGAAAGCGAAATCGCCGAGTTGGAACGCGTTTGGGAATCGCTTCCAAGTCGTTGCCGCGTCAAGTTTTCGCTCGCTTACGATCCGGAACGAATCGACACGTTACGCGACATCGTTTTTAAGTACGCCGACGGCAAAGAGTTGCGCGTCGTCTTTTCGGAGCGGGCCGTTTATCTCGGCGGTTTCAAAATCGAGCGCGTCGACATGTCGAGCGGCGCTCTTCACTTCGATTGCGTCTTAACGTCCAATTTAATTGACATTTGCGTCGACGCCAAACGGACGTTAACGGCGGATCTCCCGTCGGCGTCGGAGCGTTCGTTACAACTTATCAACGACGCCGGCGCCGCGATCAAAGTGAAGTCGCTCGAAATTTCGCCGCTAAAGAAATAACCGCAACCCGTTAACCGACAACCGATTGCATTTTCCCGCTTAATAAAACCGGCAAGAAACCCAAACGCCGTCCTGTCGTTCCGCTTTGACGTCGAATACGGAGCGTCGTTCGCCGCGGCGATTCCTTCCGCGCCAAACGTTGAAAAATCGCGATTTATCGACAATTTTCAAAACTCGTGTTCGACTGAAATTTCGCCGATTTGCCGACAATTGTTGGACGAAATCGCTCGCTAAACGTTCGCTCTTCCGCCCCGTTGCGCGACAAGGTTTAACGTCGCGCAACGGAACCGGGTTCGCGCCGCGCCGACCGCTAAAAGAGGAAGCCGTTCGCGGGCGGCGCGCAAGCGTCGACAATTTTCTTGAACGCCGACGGACGGTCGTATTTCAACGCCGAATCGGTTACCTCGAGAACGACGCCGCGTCGCGCTTCAAATTCGGCGATCTCCGGTCGAACGACTATCCGCGTTTCGCCGCGTTCGCTCGTTGCGTAAACGCCGTTTTCATCGAAACTTATCTCGATTCCGTTATTTTTCAGCATTCGCCGCAACGGAAGAAGCGCGGCAAATTGTTTTTCGATCGCAAGCGGCGCCGGAAGCGACGCGTCGCGTCCCCAACGCAACAACGCCAACGCGTCGAAACGGTCGAGGCTCCCGTGATAAAAGCGGTTGCGGTAATGCTTTAGACAATCGAAACACGCCGAAGAGCAACGGCAGCCCTCCAACGACTTCTCCGTCTCCCGAAGCGCGTCGCCGATCGACTCCGCCAAGCCCGTCGCGTACCCCGCCCCGCTCGATAGCGAGTCGTAAAGGTAAACGTCGACGACGTCTTGTCGTTCGCGAACGCGATAACCGGCGACCAACTCGTCAAAGTCGAGGTCGAGAATCTTGCAAAACGTCTTGCGCAACGCTTCCGCCAACGTGCGAGCCGCGCGCTTCGTCCAAGACGACAAAGCGTCGACGCCCGGCGGAAGGCCGATCTCCAAAACGAGCATATCGGCGATAAAGTCGCAACCTAAGTTCGCTTGTATCAAATCTTTATGCAAACACTTGCGCGACGTTCCGTCCGGGCGCGGATGAAGTTTTAGCGCGTCTTTCAACGCTTTCTTTCTCGCCGCGTCGCTCGCAAACGGAGCGATACGAGGCGCCGGCGCGGCCGCTCCGCACTCGCGACAAACGACGAACCCCGATTTTTTCGGCCCGCGGTTCGCCAAAACGACGCGTTGATTACACCGTGTCGCCATTCGGATATGCGAACAGCCGTCGATCGGCTCCATTCCGTCGTCGTTCGGAACCGTCGAACAAATCGGCTCTTCGACGCCGGAATATTCGTCTTTTTCGTTCGCGCCGATCGTTTCTTTCCCGCCGATCGGAGCGAAGCCCCAAGGCCGAAGGAGCGGCAAATCTTCGGTCAACTCGCAAGACCCGCAGAACGGGCACGCGCCGCCGCGTTTGTCGCTCTCAAAGCCGAACCAACCGCAAACGCATTTCCAAACGCTCTTTAGATAATTTGAATCGTCCAAATACGTTTCCGCCGATTTGCTTCCGAAACGCGTCGGATAACAAAAGCCGCCGATTTTATACGACTTCTTGTCAACGACAATTTCGCGACCCGGCGCGTATTCGCCGATCGCGACGTCGACGCCGCGGCTGACCTCGTACTTAATTTTGCCGCTCTCCCGATCTCTAATGTAAACGCTCACAACGTTTTTCGGAAAGGAGTACGTCGGCGCGACGCCCTCTTCGTACAAGACGTCGAGCAGGCTTTTGTCGCTTCCTTCGTTCTTCGCAACCGCGTCCTTGCTCCAACCGTCGAACGTTTTGAAAAGCTCGGAGTGTCGCTTACTTTTGTCGCAAATCGCGTCTAATTGCGCGAAAAGTTCCTCTTCAAACGTCTCTTGCGAAAAGACGAAACGACGCGGCGTCAACGCGGCGACGTCCGTCCGCCAATCGTTGGCGACAAACGACTTAAAGTCGTTCAACTGTTCGTCGAAAAACTTGAGCGCCGAGAACCGATCGAGGCGCTCGCCCAACGATTCCAAAAAAGTCCGAAGCGCGATCAGCGCTAAGTGTCGTCGAATCAGCTTTTCGTTGTCGACGTCGACGCCGGGTCGACGCGGATCGCCGCGAAACATCGGCTCCGGTTCGTTGAAGTAAACGGAATCGCGAGCCCCGTCTTCGCAAAAGGTTACGATCGTCGACAGACTCGCGCCGCGACGTCCCGCGCGCCCGGCCCGCTGCTGGTAATTTTCGCGAGTCGGCGGCACGTTGCGCAAACCGACCGCGACCAAAGAACCAATGTCGACCCCGACCTCCATCGTCGTCGTCGAACTTAAAATATCGACCGGGTATTCGTCCGGTTCGACGACGTCTTGAAACCGCAACTCGTACCGCTCCGTTTGCGACCACAAGTCGTCGCGTTGGTCTTTATGCGAAAGTTGCGCGGTGTGTTCCTCGACGTCGATTAACCGAATCGGCGTCCCGGCCAACGCGTCGGCGATCGGTTTGCGCCAAAACGCGAGCCGTTCGTCCAACTCTTGCGCGCTAAGGCTTAACGTTTCGGTCGCTCCGCAAAACGGGCAACGCTCCTTCAGCAGAAACGGCGTCAAACGCGAACATTTGCCGCAACGGAACCAAGCGCGCTTTTCATCCAATCGCGGTCGAACGTAATCCAAGTTGACGTAATACTTTCCGCTATCTTCGCGTTTGTCGAGAAAACGGTCGAACGCTCGTTTCCAAGCGCGTTTTTCCCGCTCGACGCGCTCTTTATCCGACGCGGCGACATTTTCCCAACCGAAAATTTGACAAAATGTCGTCGAAAACGTCCAATCTTCTTTTAAGCCGTATCCTTCGCTCCCGAAACTCGGGCGCGCGACGCGGCGTCGATCGTCGGCGAACGTATGTCCCAG
>JAFTUJ010000109.1 GCA_017466305.1 Thermoguttaceae bacterium | reverse complement strand
TCACACAGCCCGCTTTGCAAAAAGCCGATAATACATTGCAAAGATAATAAAAATTTTTTTCATTTCGTGCAACACTCGGCAGAAGAAAATTATGCGGCGATCTCGACAAAGACGGCGGCAACGACGGCGGCAAAGCGATGACCGCCCAAGGCGTCAAAAACTTCTACGCGGCGATCCGCGGCGGCGTCGGCTTCCTCGGCTTCCACTCCTCGACCGACACTTGGCGCGGGAACACCGGTTACAAAGTCGACGCGTTCTTCGACCAACCGGAATACATCCGTCTGCAAGGGGGCGAGTTCATTATTCACGGCGAACAACAAGAAGCGACCGTCGAAGTCGTCGACGACGTTCTCCCTTGGTCGAAAGGCAAAAAATCGTTCCGCCATCACGACGAATGGTACGCGAATAAGAATTTCGCGCCGGAAATGCGCGTTTTGATGTCGCTCCAAACCGCCGGAATGAAGAACAAAGATCACAACAAGTGTTACGACCGCCCGGCGTTCCCCTGCGTTTGGGCTCGCAAAGAAGGCGCCGGAACCGTCCTTTACTGCGCTTTCGGACACAAGAACTCCTTCTGGGAAGGCGACTTCGACGCGCTGATCGGCGACCTCGTTCGCGCCGCGCTCGGCGAAATCAAAATCTCGACCGAGCCGAACCTCAAAACGTCCTGCCCGGGCGCCGACATGCTCCAAAACGACTGGAACGGTCGCGGCAACGGCGAACTTTATTGATAAATGAATCGATAATCCATTTGTCGACAAGCCGTTTTTTCTCGACGGCGGAACGCGGTTCCGCTTGCGTCGCGACTCGTTTCGCCGTCGATTTTGTCATTATTAATTAATAAGGACGCCGACGCGGTTCCCTCGAACGCCGATTTCCCCGATTTTCGTTAAATTGGGGTAATTTCGTTCGCCAATCGCGCCGACGACGCCGATCTTATGCGCCCGAACGCCGACCCTCCCGCCGTCGAATATTTCAACACCGCCGACTTTTTGCGTCGTTTCGCCGCCTCCATGCCGGACGCGATCGCCGTCGCGCAACCCCTTTACGAAGGCCGAAGCAAGCGACCGCTCCTCGACCCGGCGGGAAAACGCGTTTACTCGACGTTGACTTTCGCCGAACTCGACCAAGATTCCGACCGAATCGCCGCCGCGCTCCAACGTTCCGGGGTCAAACCGGGCGACCGGCTCGCGCTGATGGTCCGGCAAGGCGTCGACTTCGTTTCGCTCGTTTTCGCGCTGTACAAAAGCGGCGCCGTTCTCGTCCTAATCGACCCCGGAATGGGAATCAAGCGGATGCTCGCCTGCCTGCGCGACGCCGAACTCGACGGTTTTATCGCGATTCCGCAAGTTCAAGCGGCGCGAGTTTGTCTCCGTCGACGTTTCCCGAAAGCGAAAAAGAACTTAACCGTCGGTCGACGTTGGTTTTGGCGCGGGCTTTCGCTCGACAAAATTCGCCGCGAACCGTTCGTTCGCGCCGCCGACCCGAAACGTCGACTCGACGACGCGGCGGCGATCATCTTCACCAGCGGGAGCACCGGCGTCGCCAAGGGCGTCCTTTACACGCACCGCATGTTCAAAACGCAGGTCGAGGAAATCTCGAAGCGGCTCGACGCGCGGCCCGGCGGCGTCGACTTGGTCGGCTTCCCCTTCTTCGGCCTCTTCGACGCCGGAATGGGCGCGACGGCGGTTATCCCCGACATGGACTCGACCCGCCCGGCCTCGGTCGACCCGCGTCTTTTCCTCGAAGCGGCGGACGATTGGCAAATTACGCAAGCGTTCGGCTCCCCCGCCCTTTGGAACCGCGTCGTCGACTATTGCCTCCAAGAAAAGCGGACGATTCCGACGCTCAAGCGCGCCGCGATCGCCGGAGCGCCGGTTTCGTTCAAGCTCTTGGAAAAATTCCGCCGCGTGTTGCCGCCGGACGCGAACATTTTCACCCCGTACGGCGCGACCGAATCGTTGCCGCTGGCGATGATCGAGTCGCGCGAAGTGCTTGAAGAAACGTCGGCGAAGACGCGGCGCGGCGCCGGAATTTGCGTCGGACGCTTCTTCGACACGATCGAGCGGCGCGTTATTCCGGTTACCGACGCTCCGATTCCGCGTTTGGAAGGCGTCGAAACGCTCGGTCGCGGCGAAATCGGCGAACTTCTCGTCTCCGGCCCGCAAGTTTCGCCGCGTTACGTTACCCGCGTCGAAGCGAACGAGTTGGCTCTCGTTTTCGACAAAGACGGCAAACTTTGGCGCCGCGTCGGCGACGTCGGTTATATCGACGATCAAGACCGTTTTTGGTTCTGCGGGCGCAAGTCGCATCGCGTCGAAACCGCCGCCGGGCCAATGTTTACGATTCCTTGCGAAGCGATTTCGAACGAGTCGCCGAAGATTTACCGCTCCGCGCTCGTCGGCGTTCCGCTCCCCGCCGATTACGTCGAACCGGCGCAAATTTCGGAACGCGCGGCGGCGAACCGCGACCTTTGGCGCGAGCCGGTGATGGTCGTCGAGCCGTTCCCGAACGCCCGTCCGGAGAACGAGGTCGAGGCGGAACGCCTTTGCGCCGAGATTTTGGAGCTGTTGACCGCGAACGCGACGACGGCGGCGATTCGACGCGTTTTAATTTGCCCGGCGCTCCCGGTCGACGTCCGACACAACGCGAAAATCAACCGCGAAGACCTCGCCGTTTGGGTCGCCGAACGCTTGGGCAACCGCTAAATCGCCGTCAAAACCGCCGCGACCGGCAAAGTCGACGCTCGCCCGACGCAAAACAGCCGTCAAAATCGGCGCGAACGGCAAAGTCGACGCCGCGAACGCAATCAACGGCGTTCCAAGCAAACGACGAAACGCCGTCAAAACCGGCGCGAACGGCAAAGTCGACGCCGCGAACGCAATCAACGGCGTTCCAAGCAAACGAC
>JAFTUJ010000108.1 GCA_017466305.1 Thermoguttaceae bacterium | reverse complement strand
TCCTTTTCTCTTCCCCTCTTTACGCAGCTTATTCTTTTTACGCCTCCCGTTTTTCCCTTCTTTCTTTTTTTCTTTACGTTGTTTACGCTCGTTAACTTTCCCGCTTTTCTTCTCCTTTTTACGTCGTTTACGCGCTTTCCTTATTTCCGCTTTCCCGCTTATTTTGTCGCCTATTTTCCCGTTTTTGCTTCGCCGCCTTCGTTTCGCATTCTTGTTTCTTCCGCTTCCTTCCGCCTGTTCTTCACTCCTATTTTTTCGTTTACTTCCCTCGCGCATCTCTTTTTTTCGCAAGCAAGCGTCCGTTCCCCTTTCCTATTCCCCCTATTTTAACCTTTTCTTCTCTTTTTTTCATTTTTTTTAGAAAAAAAACGCTTTTTCTTACCATTTTTCTTTTTTCCGCTATCTATTTAGGCAAAGAGAACGAGAGTTCGCTTGACGGAAAGTTTTAAGACCTGACGTCGTTTTGGTTCGAGCGCCGACGCCGGAGCGGAAACGCTTCGACGAAAAGCGCGAAAACCGGAACGTCGCCGGAGTCGGTCGCTCCCTTGGAGTCTTAAAACGCCCAAAAATCCGTTCAAGGATTAAGAGCCGATTTTTAAAACGGAAAACGTCGCAGATTTGTCAAGAACGCAACGTTCAGCGAGAAAAGCGCAACGTTTTTCAAGCGTCCAAGTCGACGCGCGGCTCAAAAACCGCCCTTCCTGAAAACGACGAAGAAAGCAGAATTAAGAACTAACCCGACTTGCGTTAAGCGCCGCGCCGAAACGCGAGCGCCGCCGCGACAAAACGTCGGTTCGTTCGGTTCGTTTCTTTTCTTTTAAGCGCCGCGAAGGGCCATCATTTTTTTGACAGACCGCAAGGACTCGGCGGCGTCCTTCAGCGTTCTTCCGTTTCAACGGAGGACGCGGCCGCAAGCGCGGGAATTAATCGTTCGGACGGACGACTTAACGGTTGAACGTTTGAAATTCGACGGTTTTTCCGTCGAAAGGCAAGTTTTCCGTCTTTTCGGATCGGGAACGTTTCGACGTTCTCAACGAAACGACGGGGGATTTTAGCAGCCCGAGACCGTCAAAAAACGAACGCGGAAAGACGTTTTTTTCGTCGTTCGACGCGATTTTCGCAACGTTTTCGTTCGCAAAAATCGTTTTAGAACGCCGAAATCGCCGCGTTTCGCGACGGAAAATTCCCTTCAAAGGCGGCGCGACCGTCCGTTTCCGCTCGGCATTCGTCGGACGCGAACCGGAACCGGTCGCCGTTCGCCCAAGATTTAGCCTTCCGCGAAAGAGAGCGATTTCTTTCCCCGCCCGACGCGTCAAGGGCGGCAGGCGAAATCTCGTTCCCTTTTACCTATTTTGACGTCGTTTGCGCGCTCGTTTTCAACCGTCGCCTTAAAATTCAAGCGTCGTTCGATTTGTCGAATCGCGCCGCGTCAATCCGCTCCGGCGTCCTATTTCGATAAGAAGCCAACAAAAAAATCAACGTTTTTTCAAACGCGACAAGAATATCGATAAACGCAAAGGCAATCAAATGGCAAAAACCGTCCAAACGACCTTCACCAAGCAAAAACGCCAACTCGCGAAAGCGAACGCGCTTATCGGAACGATTCGCGCCCAAGAGACGCGAACGCAACGCTTCGACGCCGACGCCAAGCTCGAAACGGAGGAACGAACCGCTTACGTCGTCGACGCGCCGGAAAATATCGCGTCGCAAGTCGTCGAAATTATCGCCGACGTCGTTCGCCAACACGGCGCGCGGCAACGGGCGAACTCCGTTTCGAAAGGGCGTTTCGAGTTTTGCGGAATCGAAGCCGACTTGACCGTTCCGCAACTTCGCGCGCTCCAAGAAGCGCAAACGACGCTCGCCGCGCTCGTCGACAAACTGCCGGTCGAGAACAAACGACGGATTCCCAACGGCGAAATCGACGGTCGCCCGGCGTTTTTCTCGCCGCTTCAAAAGATTTTCGAAACAAAAACACGCAGCGTTCCTTACGAAGAAACGGCGACGACCCGCGTTCGAACTTACGAAGAGAAATACGACGTTCTTCTTTACCAAACGCGGACGGTCGAGATCGATTACGGCCTCCCGACGGCGACGATCGCCCGACTGAAAACGCTCGTCGAAGACCTCGCGACCGCGATTCAAGTCGCGATCGACGAAGCGAACGCTCAAGCGCGGGACGAAGACGCGCTCCTGAACGACGTCGCGACGAAAATTCTCGCCGAGTTCGAACGTCAATGGAAACCGGAAAAATAACGCCGCGACCGCGACGCCAACGCTAGCGGCGCCGTCTCAAACGCCAACAAACGCTAGCGGCGGCGTTTATCACTTTCGACGTAACGCGCCCAACATTTTTAAAAACGTCGCGCCGTTCCTTGCCTTCCTCTTTTTACTTCCCGCCGCCGTCGCGCCAATCGAGGTAATCGGCCAACGCGGAACGCCAATCGGGTAAGCGGTAAACGCCGTCAAGGTCGCCGTATTTTACCGATCTTAACGCAGTAAACGCCGATTGCGGCGCCGAAAAGCCGTATTCCTTCGACGAAATCCCGGCGATTTGCACATTCGTCAACCCGCGACGCTCGGCGATGAACTCCGCGACGTCGCGCGCCGTTCCCCGCGAACCGCCGCTCAGGTGATAAAGCCCGGTCGCGCCGGTTCGAACGAGCGTTTTCAGCGCGCAAAGAACGTCGATCGCCCAAGTCGGCTCGACGATTTTGTCGTTCAGCGCGGAGAGTCGCCGCGTTCGCTTGAACGCTTTCAAGAGCGACTCGACCAAATTTCCGGACGAATATTCCGTCGTCTCGCCAAAAATCGACGACGTTCGCAAAACCAACGATTTCGGCGCTTCCGCCGCGATCCGTTCGCTTTCGAGCTTCGTTTTCGCGTACACGCTCGCCGGATTCGGCTTGTCTAACTCGGAAAAAGCCGGCGCGTCCGGCGCGATCGTCAAGATCGGACGCGCGTTCCCCCATTCGTCGAAAACGACTTCCTGCGAAGTTGCGGAATTTGGGAAAATTAGCGAACTCGCCGCCGTCCCGTTTTCACCGCGCTCGTCGTTCGTTCCTTCGCCTTTTCGCCCATTTTCTCCATTTTGAAGCGATTTCGCCCCTTCGTTCGGCTCGGGAAGTCGAGTCAAACGGTCGCGATAAAAGATTTCGGCGCACCCGAACTGAACGAGGAGCGCCCCGGTTCGGCGAACGGCCTCTTTCAGGTTGGCGACAGCGTTCGCGTGCACGTTTCGAGCGGTGTTCGCTCGCGTTTCGAGCCAATCGATCAGGTTGACGCCCGCCGCGTTGACGACGACGTCCGGCTTAAAATCGCTCAACGTTTCGACGACGAAAAGGCGCGAGCAAAGGTCGAAGTCGGGCAAATTCAACGGGATAACGACGTCGTTCGATTCGACGACCGGGGCGCCGACGTTCGCCGCGATTCGCCGCTCGACCCGCGGGTCGTTCCAATAATTCGCGATCGCGCTCCCCAG
>JAFTUJ010000107.1 GCA_017466305.1 Thermoguttaceae bacterium | reverse complement strand
TCGGAAACGGCGCCGCGCTTCCGTTGCGTTCCGTTTACGTTCCGAACGACCGAATCCGACGTTAACGGCCCGGCGCAACGCCGACAAAAAAACGGCAAACGTCGCCTCCGCGTTTTTCCAACGCAATTCCAGACCCAAAAACAAACATTAATCAAAGGACGTTCGATATATGCTCTTGGCGTTTTTAACCGCGCTCGGCGTCGGCGGCGCGACGCTCGTCGGTTCCGCGTTCGGGTTCGCGTTCCAAAGAATTTCGCACCGTTTTTCCGACGTCGCGTTGGCGTTCGCGGCGGGCGTTATGCTCGCGGCGGCGACCTTCGGGCTTATCTTGCCGGCGGTCGAGGACGGCGGACGTTTCGGTCTTCCGATCGCGATCGTCGGCATTTTCGTCGGCGCTTACGCGCTGACGCTCGTCGACAAATTCGTTCCGCACCTGCACCGCTTGATCGAACCGGACGGCAGCCCGAGCGGCGCGCCCGGCGACGACGCGTTGAAAATGACGCTCCTTTTCGTCGTCGCGATCGCGATTCACAACGGTTCGGAAGGGTTGGCCGCGGGCGTCGGCGTCGGTTTCGGCGACGCGGGCGAGACGTCGCGGGCGCTCGTCGTCGCGGGCGGAATCGCGCTCCAAAACATTCCGGAGGGGCTGATCGTCGTTTCCGCGCTTTTGGCGGCGGGCGTTTCGGCGCGCAAAACGCTCGCTTGCGCGCTCGCGTCGGGTCTCGTCGAAGTCGTCGGCGTCCCGATCGGATACGGCGTCGTTTCCTTCGCCGCGCCGTTCGCGCCGTTCGTTCTTCCGTTTGCGCTCGCGTTCGCCGGCGGCGCGATGCTTTACGTCGTTAGCGACGAAATGATTCCGGAAACGCACGCGCACGGCGCCGAACGCGGCGCGACCTATTCGCTCCTCGCCGGTTTCTGCATTATGCTCGCCGCCGACGCTTTGCTCGGTTAACGTTTCAACAACGCGGCTTCGCTCGGTTAACGTTTCAATCGCGCGGCTTCGCTCGGTTAACGTTTCAATAGCGCGGCTTTGCTCGGTTAACGTTTCGAAAACGCCGCTCCAAAACATTTTCCCAACGCCGCGACAAAAAGGGCGCGCCTCGTTTCGTCGAGACGCGCCCTCGTTCTTTTCCGCCGCTTTCGTTTTCGCTCGCTTCGCCGCCGCGCGACGCGGGGCTCATTGCGGCGTCGGTTTCGGGAAGCGCTTCAAATACTCCCGTTCGACGCGTTTCGCTTCGTCCCAACGGTTGTCGCGCGCCAAATGGTCGACCCATTGATGAAAGAAGATCGGCAGATTCATCTTATATTCCGGAAAGTTCGGGTCGAGCAAGAGGCCTTGTTCGGCGACCAGAATCGCGCGTTCGAAGTCTTTGTCCTTCATCGCGATCTGAATCGCCCAGTTGTTAATCGTCGCTTTAAGGTTGCCCAAAATCGTTTGATTGTTCGGCGCGAGCCGCGCGGCCTTGACGTAAGCGACGATCGCCTCTTCGAAACGCTCCTTTTGATAAAAGTCGACGCCGACGTTATAATAGATCGTCGCGACCAATTCGACGTCGCCGATTTCGCGCATCGGTTTGCGAGTTCGCGTATACGAGTACCCGAGCGGGGCGTCCGGCGTCGACGTTTCCGCGTCGAACGTCGTCGTTCCCGCGTCGGCGTCCGTTTCGCGACGTTCGAACGAAACGTTCCGCAACGTCGCGCCGACGCCTTCGGAAGCGTTCGAACGCGGCCGCGAGTAAGGGCGCGTCTTATCCGGCAACCGTTCCCAACTCGAACAGGTCGTTTCGAGGTCGAGGAAAGAGTCGGCGAACTTGACGCGGCTCTTCGCGTGCCCGGTCGTTTCGAGCGCGGCGACCTCCAATCCGGAACGAGCGGCGAAGCAGTTGAACAACGCCGTCGCGCTGACGCAATTGAAAACGCCGGTTTCGAGCGACGCGACGAGGCTCGAACAATTCAAGTTGTATTTCTCCGTCAAAACGACGTCGTGTAAATACTCGTAAACGATTTTCGTCCTGGCGAGCGGGTCGGTTTCGCGTTCGGTCAAGGTCGCCAACTCGGCGGCGAAACGCTCGAATTTTTCGCGTTGCGGCGCCCGACGTTCGCGCGTCGTCAACCCTTCGGCGATCAGCGCGGCGTCGAAAAGGTCGATTTCGTCCCAACGCCCGTCTTCGGCGTCGCGCAAAAGCGCCGCTTCGTCCGGCGGAAGATTCGACAAAGTGAAGACGACGTACTCGTCCGCGCCGACGTTCGCCGCGTTCGCGTTAACGTTCGACGCTTGAATCGCCGACGCGACGCTCTCCGTCGCCGACGCTTCGACCGCGTCGCGAACCGGAACGGCGCCGGTCGTCGCGTCGATTCCGCTCGGCGCGTCGGCGTCGAGCGGTTTCTTTTCGTTCCCGCTCTTTAAAAAATTGGCGCGCGGAATCGCGACCAACGTTCCTTGCTCGGACGCTCGCCAACGTTCGAGTTCTTCGCGGGTCGCTCGACGCGCAAAGGGAACCGAAACGGCGACGTTCGACGCCGCGCTCTAGTTCGAACGCTCCCGACGAAGCGACGCGGCGTTCTCG
>JAFTUJ010000106.1 GCA_017466305.1 Thermoguttaceae bacterium | reverse complement strand
TCGACCGTCGCCGTCGGTAAAACGGGGGAAGGCGTTCGACCGACGAGTTTTGAGACGCCCGGTTCCGCGTCGGTTCCCGCGCCCGTCGTCGCGCCCGCCGACGCGGAGTTGCTCGACGCCGCGCTCGACGCGTTGCGCCGTCGCGCGCTCGAAGGCGCAGAAATCGTTTGCATCGTCAACTGGGGCGCCGCCGACGGAACGGGCCGAGAAACGGAAGTCGTCCGCTTGCCGCGTCAAAACGCCGGTTCGCGAGCTCCGCTGGGAACGCCGAACGTCGCGACCGACGCGTTCGTCGTTCCGCAAGCGCCGAACGCGCCGAGCGCCGTCGAAGTGCGCGCGTCGTCGACTTTTCCCGACGCGAGCGTGTTGCGTTGAGCGATAAAATAAAGGAATGAAAAATAAAAAACGACGCGAAAAAGGACGGACGTCTTCAATTCGCGTCGTTTTTTGTTGACTTTGTTTGAAAAGTCGATTAACGATTGAATTGTCGGCGGCGGAAAATTTTTACTCCGAGACGTTCGACAAGAGAGATTTAGGACGCGAAAACGCCTTTAAGTCGTTGGCTTAAAAGGGGTAAGGTAGTTTGCGCGTCGCGAGAAAACGCCCTCTTTCCGAAATTGAAAAAATCGTTATAATGTGAAAGTTAAGAAAACGCTTCGTCGGAAAAGTTGGACGGGGCAAAATAGACGGTTGACGCAAGATGGGAAAGGAAAGCCGATGGACGACGCGCAAAACGCCCCGCAAGACGACGCGAACGTTTCGGCGAACGGTTTGAACGTTTCGTCGAACCGTTCCGCCGAGCGAGCCGAAACGCCGAAACGCTCGAAAGACGACGAACGCGTTTTGGTCGTTCCGACGCGGCTTTTTCGGGACGGCGGCGTCTTTCAAGGTTTTTCGACGGCGGCGATTTCCCGTTGCGACGCGCTCTTTGCGCCGGAGTCGACGCGGTTTATGCGGCGCGGCGACGCGGAGCGCGACCCCGAATTTAAGCAGCTAATTCCTTATATTGTCTTCGTTTGCGAAGATTCGACGACCGGGCGCCCGAGCGTTTTCGCATATCGGCGCGGCGACGGGCAAGGGGAAACGCGGCTCCGCTCGAAATGGAGCGTCGGCGTCGGCGGGCATATCAACGACGTCGACGCGGACGCCGGAGCGGCGGCGACGGCGGCGACGGCGGCGACCGACGAAACCGGCGAAACCGGCGAAACCGGGAAAGACGGCGAAAACGCGTCGATTCAACCGCAAACGGCGGAAAACGCCGCGGCGACGCCGTTCGGAAACGACCTTTTTTCGGCGGGCGCGGCGCGGGAAATCGCCGAGGAAGTCGTTTTGGGCGCGCCGATTTTGCGCTTCGAACGGGTCGGGCTCGTCAACGACGACGCGACGGAGGTCGGGCGCGTTCACCTCGGCGTCGTTTGCGTCGCGACGCTAGCGGCGCCGTTGTTGACGTCGAACGAACCGGATTTAGCGGAGTCGGGTTTCCGCGCCGTCGACGAACTCCTCGCCGAAATCGACGCGGAACCGGAGCGGTTCGAAAGTTGGACGACGCTCGCGCTGCGCGGACTTTACGCGAAAAATTGAACGTCGTCGGGAAAAAGGCGGCAAAAGCGCGTTAAAAATTTCGCGTCGGACTGGAAACGAACGTCGCTTGGCGGTATAATAGGCAAGAACGGTAAAATTAGCGGGCGGCGAAAATGCCGCGTTCGCCGCGTCGTCGAGCAAAAGACGATAGAATAAGCAAAATAGGAAAAACGGGGAAACGGAGGAAACGGCGAAATGAGCGAAACGAAAACGACGCCGCGCGTCGACCGAGCGTTCGACGAAACGCGACCGATCAAAATTCAACGCGGATTCACCAACGCCGCCGGAAGCGTTCTCATTTCGGCGGGCGACACCGTCGTCCTTTGCGCCGCGTCGATCGTCGAAGACGTTCCGAGCTGGATGAAGCGCGAAGGCGCGACCGAGCGCGGTTGGTTGACGGCGGAATACCGGATGCTCCCGAGCGCCGGACGTCCCCGCAAGCCGCGCGGCGACCGTCCGGACGGGCGAGCGACCGAAATTCAACGGTTGATCGGGCGTTCGCTCCGCGCCGTCTTCGACGCCGAAGCGTTGGGCCCGCGAACCGTTTACCTCGACTGCGACGTTCTGCAAGCCGACGGCGGAACGCGAACGCTCAGCGTTACCGGCGCTTTCGTCGCGCTCGTCGACGCGCTGAACTCGATTCGCGACCAACTCCCGAACCCGGACGTTTTCCCGTTGCGCGATTCGGTCGCGGCGGTCAGCGTCGGAATCGTCGACGGAACCCCGCTTCTCGACTTGCGTTACGTCGAAGATTCGGCGGCGGAAGTCGACATGAACGTCGTCGCGACCGGCAAGGGCCGCTTCGTCGAGATTCAAGGAACCGGCGAAGAGGCGACGTTCGACGACGCGCAGCTCGCGTCGCTCCTCGCGCTTGCGAAAAAAGGAATCGGCGAGCTTACCGCGCTCCAAAAAGAGGCGCTCGGCGACGCTTGGCCGTTCGGCGATTGACGGCGGAAACGCGGAAACGCGGAATTGCGGAGGCTTTGAAACGCCGAAACGCGGAGACTCGGAAACGCGGAGACTCGGAAACGCCGAAAAACCGCGACGGCTCGAAAGGCTCCCGAAAGCGGAAAACGAAGCAACGGAAAAGAAAAGTCAACCGGCGGAAAGTCGAGCTTGATATATTATTGTCGACGTTTATTAATAAAGGAAACGAACGATGATTGAATTGGGCGTTAATATCGATCACATCGCGACGGTGCGTCAAGCGCGGCAAACGACGGAGCCGGACCCGGTTTGGGCGGCGGCCGCGGCGGAACTCGGCGGCGCGGACGGAATCACCGTTCACCTGCGCGAAGACCGGCGGCACATCCAAGAGCGCGACGTCCGCATTTTGCGCGAAACCTGCCGCGTTAAACTCAATCTTGAAATGGCTTGCGACGCCGACGTTACCCGAATCGCCTGCGAAATCGTCCCGGATCAAGCGACGCTCGTTCCGGAAAAACGCCAAGAGGTAACGACCGAAGGCGGGCTCGACGTTCTCGCCGACGTCGACCGCGTTCGCCGCTGCGTCGACGCGTTGCGCGAAAAGGGCGTCGCCGTCAGTTTGTTCCTCGACCCGGAAGCGCGGCAGATCGAAGCGGCGAAGGAACTCGGCGTCGAAGCGGTCGAGCTGCACACCGGCGCTTACGCGAACGCGACCGGAACGGCGGCGGAAGCGGAACTGGCTCGTTTGACCGAAGCGGGCGCGCTGATCGACCGGCTCGGAATGCGACTGCACGCCGGGCACGGGCTGACCTATCGCAACGTTCGCCCGATCGCCGCGATTCCGAAAATGGTCGAGCTGAACATCGGACACAGTATTATCGCCCGCGCCCTGATGGTCGGGATGCGCGACGCGGTCGCCGAAATGAAGCGGATTCTCGAAACGTTCGGGAACGTCTAAAACGCTTCGAGGCTTCGAGGCGTTGGAACCGGAGCGCGACGGGCGGCGTTTTTCGCTCGGAGCGCGGTTAGGTTGCGAACGCTGAAAGTCGATTTACGACAAGGACTTATATGGAAGAATTATCGATCGCGATCCTGAGCGGTCGCGTTCTGCAGAACGTGTTGGGCCCGAGCGACGAACACTTGCGCAAAATTCGCAAGGAGCTGGGCGTTCGCGTCGTCGTCGACGCCGAAAAAGGGAAGCTGATCGTTCGTTCGGACGACCCGGAGGCGACGAAGCGCGGCGCGTACCTGCTCGAACAGCTCCAACGTTGGAGCGACCGCGAAGGAAAACCGCTCGACGCCGACGACCTGCGTCGCGCGCTCGACGAAGTGAAGCGCGGCGAAGACGTCTCGACCGTCAAGCCGTTCGAGGTGTACGGCGGCAAAACGATCCGTCCGAAAACCGCCGGGCAAGC
>JAFTUJ010000005.1 GCA_017466305.1 Thermoguttaceae bacterium | reverse complement strand
GTCTCGGTTGAAATCGCGCTTGAACCCGCCGCGTTCGCCGTCTCGGTCGAAATCTCGTTTGAACCCGCCGCGTTCGCCGTCTCGGTTGAAAGCTTGCTTGAACCCGCCGCGTTCGCCGTCTCGGTTGAAATCTCGCTTGAATCCGCCGCCGTCGCGCCCGAACTCGCGAGCGCCCGCGCGGTACCCGCCGCCGGAAGTCGCGCGACCAAAGCGTTTGCCGCCGCGGTCGTTCCCTTGCTTCGACTCAAACTCTTGTCGCTGTTGCTCTTTCAACGCTTTTTCGCGCTCTTCTTTGCGCTTAAGTCGTTTGACGCGAGACGTTTGGCGCAACGACGTCGCTTTCGGCGGGTAGGCCGGAATCAACGCGTTCGGACCGTCGCCGATTAAGTCTTCGCGGTTCGCGGCTTTGAGCGCCGACTTGACGTCGTGATAAAATTCCGGGTTGTAAAAGTGGAGCAACGCCCGTTGGAGGCGACGTTCGCGAAGGCCGCGCGGGACGTAAATTTGCTTCTCGGTGATCGGGTCGATTCCGGCGTAATAGGCGCAGGTCGCCGGTTGGAACGGCGCCGGGATGAAATCTTGAACTTGCTCCGGTTGAATGTCGTTGTCGCGGAGGTACTCGGCGACCGCGACCATCGCTTTGATCGTGCAGCCCGGGAAACCGGCGATCAGGTAGGGGACGAGATACTGTTCCTTACCCGCCGCTTCCGTCGCGTCGGCGAAGAGTTCGCAAAATTGCTCGTAATCGCCGATTTGCGGCTTGTTCATCAAGCGCAGAACGTCGTCGTCGACGTGTTCCGGCGCCGTCTTCAAATGACCGCCGACGTGATAAGTCGCCAACTCGCCGACGAACTCCGGCGAAAGGTTCGCCAAGTCGGTTCGGATTCCGGACGCGATGTAAACGCTTTTGACGCCGTCGGTTTCGCGCGCTTTTTTCATCAGCGAACGGATCGCGGTATGATCGGTTTCCAAGTTCGGGCAAAGGGTCGGGCAGAGGCAGGAGGAACGGACGCAACGTTCGCAAAGCTCGCGGTTTTTCCCGGCCATTCCGCGCATGTTCGCCGTCGGCGCGCTCAAGTCGGCGACGACGAAATCGCCCCCGGCTTCCTCGGCGAGCGCTCGAATTTCGTTCAAAATCGACTTTTCGCTCCGATTTTGGATAAATTTGCCTTGGTGCGCCGTGATCGCGCAGAAGGAGCAGCCGCCGAAACAGCCGCGATGGCTCTGAACCGACGCGCGAACGACGTCGACCGCCGGAATCGGCTCGACGTAAGACGGGTGCGGTTTGCGCGTGTAAGGCAGGTCGTAAACGGCGTCCATCTCCTCCGTCGAGAGCGGGAACGACGGCGGATTGACGACGATCGCCTCGTCGCCGTGTTCCTGAACGAGCGTCTTCGCGCGGTACGGATTTAAGTTTTCGTACGCAAGCTGCGTCATCTTGACGAAGCGCATTTTGCCCTTGTTCGTGTTCTCTTCGACCTCTTCGAAACTCGGGAGGTGCGCGATCGTCGCCGACTCTTCCGGCAGGTCTTCGTTGCGACCGAGGCGGTAGACCGTCCCGCGAACGTCGCGAATCGAGCCGATTTCCTCGCCCGCGGCCAAACGGCGCAAGACTTCGAGGAGCGGACGCTCGCCCATCCCGTAAATCAAGAGGTCGCACTTCGAGTCGAGCGCGATCGAGCGGCGGACTTTATCGCTCCAATAATCGTAATGCGCGAGGCGGCGCAACGACGCTTCGACGCCGCCGGTCAAGATCGGAACGCCCGGGAACGCTTGGCGAGCGCGTTGGCAGTAGGCGAGCGTCGCGCGGTCGGGGCGCTTGCCGATTTTGCCGCCCGGGGTGTAAGCGTCGTTGTTGCGGATTTTGCGGTTCGCCGTGTAATGGTTCAGCATCGAGTCCATATTCCCGGCGCTAACGCAAAACGCGACGCGCGGACGCCCGAAACGGCGGAAGTCGACGACGTCGTTCCAGTCCGGTTGGCTCAAAACGGCGACGCGGAACCCGTCCGCTTCAATGACGCGAGCGAGAAGACCGGCGGCGAAACTCGGGTGGTCGACGTAAGCGTCGCCGGTAATAAAGACGACGTCGACTTCGTCCCAACCGCGTTCTTGCATTTCTTCGGCGGTCATCGGAAGCGGCGCCGGCGTTTGGACGTTGGGGCGATCGGCGCGCGCGGCGGCGTCGAACAGGAAGGGGGCGGGGGTTGCGCTCATTGTAATCGTTATAATCGTTTCAATTTTAGTCGTCTCGAAACGCTCCCGAAAACGCGGGGGCGGCGGCGCGTCGGCTCGAACGGTCGACGGCGAGACGAGGAGGAGAGAGAGGGCGCCAAGGTTGCGCGCCGACGGCAAAATTTTTTTTATTTTCGCATATTGTCGCGGTTTATCAAGCGCCGCCGACCGAATTTTTCCCGCTTTTCCGTCGAATTTTAAGCGCGAAAGAGGCCAATTAAAGCGACGAAGCGGAATAATCGAAAGAACCGTTAAAAACGTCGGCGCGGTTTCGCCGTTCGGCAATTGTCGCGGTTCGGAAATTGTCGCGGTTCGGAAATGTCGCGGTTCGGAAATTGTCGCGGTTTGGCGGAACGCGTCGGGCGATAAAAACCGGCGGGGCGTCAAGAAATAAAAAACCCCCGACGGCGGCGTTCGACGACTTGACAGGCAGCCCGAAAAACAAATGCGGCAACCTTGAAAGAGGAAACGCCGACGACTTGAATTTCGACGAGGCGGCGCAAAGGCCGGCGCGTCGCGCAAGACGTTACGCGAAAACGACTTTCGATTATTAAGGCGCCATCGGGCAAAGTTGTAGGCTCCCCCGGAAAGCAACGGTCGAACGCCCTCCGTCGAGAGCGACTTTATAATAACACGTCGTCGAGAAACCGCAAGGGGACGCCGGCGAAAAAGCGCCATTTAGTTGGAGTTTTCGGAGAAAACGCTAAATTCGGGTAATTTTTCGCGTCGTCGGAGGGAATTTTTGCCGTTCCAACGTCGCGAAAAACGATAAAGACGTTGAGTTTTGAAAATGAAACGCGAAAAAACGGCGTCGTTTGAAAAAGACGCGTCGGAATTTAGCGTCGGAATTTAGCGTCGGACGTTCGCGGACGGCGTTAAATTGGGGGGTTTGAGGGAAACGGCGAAAAAACGAGGGCGAACGGGAGGCGGAGAATTAGGGGAAGAGAAGAAGAGCGGCGAAGACGCAAAGAGCGGTCGCGACGTAAAACGGTGAAAATCGTCGCGACCGCTCGGAAGCGCGTCGATTGGGCAAACCCGCTCGACGCGACGTTCGGTCGAGATTGCGTCGAGCGTTAAACTCGACGCGATCGTTAATATTTAACCGCTCAATAGGTCGGCGCGGCCGGTTTTTGCGCGGAACGAACCGGAGCGGCGGCGCCGTACGGTCTCGCTTGCGGAACTTGGGCGGTTTGGGCCGCCGGTCTCGCTTGCGGCACTTGGGCGGTTTGGGCCGCCGGTCTTGCTTGCGGAACTTGGGCGGTTTGCCGCGCTTGCGCCGGATTATACGGCGTTTGCGCGGCGGCGGTTTGCGCG
>JAFTUJ010000105.1 GCA_017466305.1 Thermoguttaceae bacterium | reverse complement strand
TTGCGCCGCGCTTAGGAAAATCGACGTCGCCCCGGAAAACCCGCGCTTTCGGAGCGTCGACGGCGTTCTTTTCGACGCGGAAACGAAGACGCTCCTCGCCTTTCCCGCTGGAAACGACGCGACCGTTTACGTCGTCCCGGACGGCGTCGAGCGAATCGCCGCCAAAGCGTTTTACGGGGCGGAGCGTCTCGTCGAAATCCGGCTCCCGGCGAGCCTCCGCGACGTCGGCGTCGAGGCGTTCGGCGGCTGCGCGTCGTTAACGCAAATCGTTATTCAGGAAGGCGTTAAAAAGGTCGGCGATCGCGCTTTTTCCGATTGTTCGGCGTTATCGGCGCTCCGTTTTCCGGCGTCGCTCGAAACGCTGGGAGACGAGCCGTTCGTCGGTTGCGCCGCGCTTAGGAAAATCGACGTCGCCCCGGAAAACCCGCGCTTTCGGAGCGTCGACGGCGTTCTTTTCGACGCGGAAACGAAGACGCTCCTCGCGTTCCCCCCCGGCGGCCCGGAACGTTGCGTCGTCCCGAACGGCGTCGAACAAATCGCCTATTGCGCGTTCGAGTTTTCGCCGCGACTTGCCGAAATCGTTCTCCCGGAAAGCGTTCGAAGCGTCGGAGCCTACGCGTTTTACGAATGTTCCGGCTTAACCGCGATCCGTTTTCCGGCGGCGCTTTGCGAACTCGGTTACAGCGCGTTTTACCGTTGCGAAGCCCTTCGCCAAGTCGAGTTTGCGCCCGACGCGAACGGTCTGAAAACGCTTCCGCCCAAGACGTTCGCTCGTTGCGCCGCGCTCCAAAACGTCGCGCTTCCGAACGGTCTTGAAACGATCGAGAATCTTGCGTTTTCCGACTGCGCCGCGCTTAGGGAAGTTCGCGTTCCGGCGAGCGTTAAGTCGCTCGCCCCGTCGGCGTTCGACGGTTGTTCCGCCGCGCTAACGCTCGTCGTCGACGCCGGTTCGGCGGCGGAGCGGTTAGCGAAAAACGCCGGAATCCGGTTCCAAATCGCCGACGAAGCCGACGCTTAAAGCGCCCGGTTTACGCAAATCGCCTATAACACCTCAAAACGCCGTTTTGCCTAATTCCACTCAAACGCCCGACCGTCAAAACCGGTCGTCAAAGCCGCAAAATTTCGTTTGACGCGGTCTTTTTCTTGACTTGCCGCGCTAAATTCGCTACAATATCGGTTGTTTACCGTCGACTGTCGTCCAATTCGCCGCGACCGCCGACGGCAAACGGGCAAGCGCGACCGTTTTCGCTCGCCTTGTTTCCCCGCTTACCCCATTTACCCGGATTCACCACCGCGTCGTTACATCGAGTCGCCGCGCCCGTCCTCGGCGGCGCTCGGCGACGGAGCTTTGCAACTTCGGAGAAACTTTATGCGCGTCCCCGTTTTCCTATCCGCTTTCCTCGCCGCGACGCTCGGCGTCGCGACCGCCTTTTCCAACGACGGCAAAACGACCGTTTACCTCGACGACCTCGACTTGACCGCCGTCGAATGCGGTTACAAATCCGCCCAAGACGGCAAAACGGTCGACGGTAATCCGCTGATCGTCGCCGGAAAAACCTTCGAACGCGGCGTCGGCTCGCACTCGCCGGGCCGCCTCGTCGTTCGCCTCCCGGAAAGCGGCTCGGTTCGCTTCATTACCGAAGTCGGAATCGCCGACGAAACGAACGGTCAGGGCCATATGGAGTTCCTCGCGTTCGCCGACGGTCAACTCGTTTGGCGCAGCGGGTTTATGAAGGGAAAAGAAGCGGCGAAAGTTTGCGAACTCGACTTGACCGGCAAGTCGACGCTTCTCCTCGAACTCGAAACCGGAACGGAAGGTTACGCCCACGACCACGCGGTTTACGGCGACGCGCGCTTTGAAGTTTCGGCGGAAGGCGCGGACGACCTCGCGATCGTTCGCCCGCTCTTCGTCGGCGCCGACGGCAAAATTTACGACGAAACAACCGACCCGCAAACGCTCGAAGCGGCGCGCGAATTTCTTTCGCTGACCCAACAAATCGCCGCCGGGCCGACGAGCGATTACGTCGCCAAAGACGCCCGCGACCCGGCTTCGACGATTCTCAAAACCGACCGCGACCCGCTCGACGTCGCGTTGCGCCGAATCGACCGTCTCGTCGAAGCGCTCCTCGAAACGCTCGACGAAAAGGAACTCGCCGCCGACGTCGCGACGCTC
This sequence comes from Thermoguttaceae bacterium, assembly GCA_017466305.1. GTDB lineage: Bacteria > Planctomycetota > Planctomycetia > Pirellulales > Thermoguttaceae > RUG369. Next base: position 9,314 of record JAFTUJ010000105.1, on the reverse strand, counting down.
GCCGACCTCAAAAAACGCGCCGAAGCGACTCCGGTCGAGCAAAAGTCGGAACGCCAAACCCTTTTCGTCGAAGCGGTTAAGATTCGCCGCTCCGTCGCGCTCAAAAACCCGCTCTTGACGTTCGACGACGTTTTGTTCATCAAGCGCCACTACAATCCGGAGCCGGAAAAGCAAGGGAACCACATGTGCGACCAGTTTTTCGGTTTCCACGCGCGCCCGGGCGGCGGCCTTTACGTCCTCAAAAACGCTTTTTCCGAGAAGCCGGAAGTCGTTAACGTCCTCGAAAACGCGGTCGTTTCGAACGGTCGCTTGAAGGGGCGCAAGCTCGACTCGAGCTGGGGCTTCCTCTCGCCGCACTTAACTTACGACGGCAAAACGATTTACTTCGCCGCCGCGGACACGTCGCCGCAACGCCACTCCTACGTTTGGACGGAGGACAACTGCTACCACCTCTTCCGCGTCAACATCGACGGAACCGACCTCGTTCAACTGACCGACGGCCCTTGGAACGACTTCGATCCTTACCTTATGCCGAACGGTCGAATCGTCTTTATCTCGGAACGTCGCGGCGGTTACGGTCGCTGCCACGCGCGCCCCTGCCCGAGCTACACGCTCCACTCGATGAACGCCGACGGAAGCGATATCGTCCCGCTGAGCGTTCACGAAACGAACGAATGGGCGCCGACGATCGACTCCGCCGGGATGATCGTTTACACCCGTTGGGATTACGTCGACCGCGGTTTCAACCAAGCGCACCATCCTTGGGTTACGTTCCCGGACGGTCGCGACGCTCGCGCGATTCAGGGGAACTACTCCGAAAACGAACGTTCGCGCCCGCACTTCGAGACGACGTTGAACCAAGTTCCCGACTCCGTTCTCCTCTCCGGGACGGCGTCCGGGCACCACACGCAAAACTTCGGCTCCGTCATTTTGATCGACCCGACCGCCGAAGACGACGAAAACGGCGGCGACCCGATGGGGCCGATTCAACGAATCACGCCGGAACAGCTCTTCCCGGAAGCGGAGATCGGCACGCACGGCCCGCCGCACAACTTCGGTCAACCTTACCCGCTTAGCGAAGATTTCTTCCTCGTCGTTTACGACGCGTTCAGCGGTTCGGCCAAGGGCGAAGGGAACAAATACGGTCTTTACCTCCTCGACGCGTTCGGGAACAAGGTTCTCCTGCACCGCGACGAGAAAATCAGCTGCCAATGGCCGCGAGCGGTCGAAACGCGCCCGGTTCCGCCGGTCGTTCCGCACCAAACGCTCGTCGGGATTCCGGAAGCGCAAAAAGACCGTTTCGAAATCCCCGCCGAGTTGCCGAAAACCGCGACCATCGGCGTCGTCGACGTGTACAAAACGAACCGTCCGTTCCCGGAAGGAACGAAAATTAAAGAGTTGCGCATCGTTCAAGTTCTCCCGAAAACGACTTGGAACGCGAACCAGCCTTGGATCGGTTACGCCGGCGAAAACGGCGCTCGCAAGGTTCTCGGCACGGTTCCGGTCGAGGAAGACGGGAGCGTCCGTTTCGAAGCGCCGACCGGCGTCCCGTTCTACTTCCAAGCGTTGGACGAAAACGGCGTCGCGGTTCAAACGATGCGGAGCGCCGCTTACGTTCACCCGGGCGAAACGCTGACCTGCCTCGGCTGCCACGAAGGCCGCCACAACACGGCGCCGAACGCCGACGTCGCCGCGCCGCTCGCGTTCCAACGCGCGCCGTCGCAAATCAAGCCGGACGTTCCCGGTTCGAACCCGTTCAATTTCCCGCGCTTAGTGCAGCCGATTCTCGACCGTCATTGCGTCGACTGCCACGCCGAAAAAGCGAAAGCCGGCGAAACGTTCGAACTCGGTCGCGGCCCGGAAGGCCAATACTTCACGACGTCGTATTTCAACCTGCGTCCTTACGTTTACGTCGCCGGCAACGGGAACAACAACCCGAGCGCGCCGATGAAGGAACAACCGACGCACGGCGGCGCTTGGAACAGCTTCGCTCCGGCGCGCACGTTCCCGGGCCAATTCGGCGCCAACCGCTCCCGACTTTGGCAAGTCCTGCAAGAAGGCCACTACGACGTCAAAATTTCCGACGAGGAAAAACGCGCGCTCGCCCTTTGGATGGACAACAACTGCGACTTCTTCGGCGCTTACGAGATGGAGACGCTCGACGCGCAACGTCGCGGCGAAGTCGTCGTTCCGACGCTCGAGTAATCGGGCGGCGGGCGGCGGGTTTTCTTCCCGAAAACCGTCCAAACGACCAAAAGTTAAAGCATTGCGTTAAAAGACGTTAAAAACGTCGAAAACGTTTGAAACCGCATCGGAGCGGAACCCGTTTCCGTTCCCGACGCGCTTTTTCCCCTTTCCCCTTCCTTATATTTTAACGCTTCGTTTCTCGTCGGCGCTTCTTTTCGGAAACGTCGGCGCGACAACCTTTAAGAGGATTCAACGATGAAAATTTCGAAAACGACCCTCGCTCTTTCGACGAGCGTTCTCCTTTGCGGCGCCGTCGCGTTTGCCGCCGAACCGAAAACGACCCTCTTCTCCGACCTCGGCGCCGCCAACTACACGCCGGACGGAATGACGGTCGCCGACTTCGACCCGAACGTTCTTTACCTGAACGTCCCGAACTTCGGGCGAATGGACGCCGACATGAAGAAAGCCGACTCGGCGCAGGGCGGCTATCTCGTCGCGGTCGCGAAAGACGGTTCTTTTGAAAAGGTTCTCGACTATCCGATTTTGAAGTCGACCGGCCAATGCGGCCCGATGGGGCTCGACTTCGGCCCGGACGGCGACCTTTACGTTTGCGACAACCAATATTTCCATTCTAAAGACTTCCAATCCCGCATTTTGCGCGTCGTTTTCAAAGACGGCAAAGCGACCGGCGAAATCCAAACGGTCGTCGAAGGGTGCAAGCTCGCGAACGGAATCGTTTGGAGCGGCGATAAGATGTTCTACACCGACTCCTGTTTCGACCTCGAAGACGGGACGAACGGAATCGTCGGTTCCGGCGGTCTCTTCATGATCGACGCTAAAGAAGCGACGAAAGCGGGCCGCGACGGCGTCGCGCCGATCAAAATCTCGGCGACTCCGGACGATCCGCGTTGCTTGGCGGCGCCGAAAGTCGTCAAGCTCGGTCGCGGCGACAACACCGGCGCGGACGGTTTGGCGGTCGACAAAAACGGCGTCGTTTGGTTCGGCAACTTCGGCAACGGCTTCGTTTACGCCGTTTACCCGAACGCCGACGGAACCTACCCGCGCGGTCAAGAAGTCGTCGTTTTCGACGCGACGAAACAAACCGGCGTCGACGCGGGCGCGTTCAAGGGCGTTCGTCTCGAATGCTGCGACGGGATGCTTTACGACGCGGAAGCCGACCGCGTTCTGATCAACGACTCCTGCAACAACGCCGTTTGGGCGTTCGCGCCGGTTGCCAAGGGGCAAAAAGTCGACCCGCAAATCGTTCTGATCAACGGCGACAACGACGGGATGGACGGTCTCCTCGACCAACCTTGCGAAGCCTGTCGTTTCGGCGACAAGATGATTTTCGCGAACTTCGACTGGCCGTTCCCGGGTCTGAAAAACAGCAAGGTCGACCCGCCGGGGACGCTCTCCGGAATCGATTACGCCGTCCTGAAAGCGCAATACAAGAAAGCCGACGCGAAAAAATAATCGCGTCTCGCCCCGCTTAACCGCTTGTTAGCGCAAAACTTAACGCGCCGCCGTTTCGACCGCGAAGCGTCGGCGCGTCGTTTTATTCTCGTCTTTTTGTCTTTTTTTTTTGCTCGGACGCAATCTTTTTGCGCCGTCGCCGTGAAAGGGGAAAATTTGAAACCGTCTTCGCGCAAACCGCTCGTCTCCGCGAAAAATCCGGAAGAAATTTACCGCGACGCGTTAAAACGTCTCGATTTCAAGGCGTTGCAAAGATTTTTCGCCGCAAACCCGCAATTTTTAGACCAGTTTCCGGAAGCGCGTTCTTATTTAGAACTCGCCGACGCCGACGCCCAACGCCGCGCCGCCTTGCGTCTCGAAGCGGAAACCGCGACCGCGCAAGCGGCGAAAAGCGTCGCCTGCCGCTGTTTTCTCCTCGCGGCGTATCTTTTGCTAAGTCTATGTTTTAGTTTACAAAACGGCGCTTCCAGTTCCGATTTTTTCGCCTTCTCCGTCCTCGTTATTTATCTTATTTTAGGAATCTCCGCTTTTGAAACTCCGAAACTTGTCGCTCGAATAGGGCTTGGCGTCGCGTTGACGCTTTTAGTCGTTTCGTTTTTTGCCAACTTACGTTACGAAAGCCTTCCTTTGCCGTCGGTTCCGTCGATCGTTTCTTGCGTTATTATGGGGTTCGGGCTTTCGAACGCGAGCAAGTCGGAGCGTTGACGCGATTTCCGCCTCTTTCGCTTCGTCCGAAAAGCGAAAACGTCCCAAACACTCCAAACGCCCCCAATAACCCAAAAGCCCCAAACGTCCCCAAACGCCCCAAAAGCGAAAACGCCGAAAATTTGCCGCCGCAACGCGTCGCGCCGACGCTTCCAACCGTTTTCCCTCGACGCCGGTTCCCTTCGACAACGCGGAAATCCGTTTCGCGCCGACGTTTCGTTCGCCGAAGGGTCGGGCGCTTTTCCGTTTCTCGCCGTTATCCTCGTTCGTCCGTTCTTTTTCGACCTTCGCGGTTCTCGTCGTTTTTCGCCGCTTTTCGCCCTTTTTCTTTTTTTTGCGTCGAAATCGATTTTTCGCTTGCTTTCGCCGCCGCCGTCCGTTAAACTTAAACGCAAAGGACGCGACGAAGCAAGTTCGGGCGACGGCGCTTGACCTTTCCGACGTCGCCGACGCCGGCGGACGGCCCTTTCCGCTTTCCCGCGCGCGTCTTTCGTTCGGCCCATTCCCCCTATTTTCCCTGTTTCCCCTATTTTCCCGTTTCAACGCAAGGAGTTCCCGAAAATGTCCGACGCGAAACGTCAAGAGTTAACGTCGTTAATGTTAGCGTTCCAACCGGCTTGCGTTCTCGGCGCGGCTTGCGAACTCGATCTCTTCACCGCGATTTTGCGCCGCGCCGCTCCGCCGACCGTCCCGGAACTCGCCGCCGAATTAAAACTCGACGTTCGCGGGCTCGACGCGTTGGCGACCGCGCTCGTTTCGCTCGATTTGTTGACGAAAAGCGACGCCGCGACCTTCGCCGTCGCCGACGGTTGCGCTCGTTGGCTCGACTCGCAGTCGCCGGAAACGATCGTTCCGCTGATTCGCCATCAAGCGTCCTGCCTGCGCGGTTGGAGCCAACTCGCTTACGCGGTGAAGTCGGGCGTTCCGGCGCCGACGATTTCCAGCGTCTCCGGGCCGCTCGCCGACAATCGTTCGTTCATTTTGGCGATGCACTCGATCGGGTCGCGCTTGGCCGGGCCGCTCGTCGCGAAGATGAAGGCGGCCGGGCTCCTCGACTTTACCCGCTTCCTCGACCTCGGCGGCGCGTCCGGGACGTATTCGCTCGAATTTCTCGCGCAAAATCCAACGGCGCAAGGCGTTATACTCGATCTTCCGATCGCGATTCAGGAAGCGAAAAAGCGGTTGGCCGGAACGGACGCGGCGCGGCGGCTCGAGTTGGTCGAGGGCGATTTTTACGTCGACGAGTACCCGACCGACGTCGATTTCGTTTGGATTAGCGCGATTATTCACCAACACGACGACGCCGCGACGGCCGAAATGTTCCGCAAAACTTGGCGCGCGCTCCGACCGGGCGGTCGCGTCGCCGTTCGCGACATTTACGTCGATTCCGACCGACGCGGCCCGCTCGGCGCGGCGCTTTTCGGCGTCAATATGTTGGCGCAAACGGCGACCGGGAAAGTTTACTCGGTCGCGGAAGTCGTCAAGTCGTTGGAGGAAGCCGGTTTCCGCGACGCTCGCCTCGCGATTCCCGCCGACGATATGACCGCCGTCGTCGTCGCCGAAAAATAACGCGCCGCTCGCCCGAACCGCGACCAAGCGGAGTTCGCGGCGCTTCGTCGTCGCTCCGCCGCCTTTTTCGCGCTAAATGAAAATCGAGCGCTTGACAAAAAAAACACAAATTACAATAAAAGCGAGCGAAATCGTCGTCGCCGCCCCAAACGCGCTCCGACGCGGCGCCGTCGTTCCGTTCGTTTCCCGTCTTCCCTCGATAATCAACGCCGAGAGCCCGCGTTATGTCTCAAATCCAATTTGTTAAAACCTACTTGGCCGCGCTTTACGACGGCGACGCCGACGCGCTCCGCCGACTCGCCGCCGATTATCCCCGATTTTGGGCCGACAAAAGGCTCGTCGGCGACGTCTCCCAAATTCTCGACGATCAAACGCTAAGCGACGACGACCGGCGCGCCGCGCTTCGGCGTTTTTCATATCAACTTTGCGCTTACAATGTTATGCAAGTTTGCGTCGCGTTCGCGACGATGCACTCTATGCTATTTCTTGCCTATCTCTTCAACGCGGCGCTCTTTCCAATAGAGGCGTTTGCCAACGCCTCTATCGCGGCTCTTTATTTTATATTAGGGGCGAGCGCCAAATCTTCGCCGAAACTTTATATTCGTCTCGCCTTCGCGTTTTCGATCGTTGTTTGGCTTTACATCGCCCTATCGTACGCCGAGCGCGAATGGGCTATTATAATGTTTATTCCTTGCGTTGCGTTTGCTATCGTGTCGTATATAATAGGCCCCAGTTCCCGTTTTCGTTAAAATTCTCCCTCCCCCCCTCCGGCGAAAAGCCCGGCAAAATCAGAATCGCAAGAAACGTCGAAAAAAAATTTGACGCCGCCCCTTAGCCGCGTTATAATAAGCGAGTTCCGTTCGTCGGGCTCGCTTTTTTTGCGTTTTTTTCGACGTTTCGGCGACTTAGCCAACGAGAGCGAATCGGGCGCTTTCAACGCCTTTGCAATTTCAACGCGCCGCGTCGCCCGACCAAACCGCCGACCGCCCGCGAACCGCCGTGTTCGTGTTCTTTTCCGCGTTGAGCGTTTCCTTCTCAACGCTCCCGTTTTAATCCGTTATTTTACGAGGCTTGCGTTATGTCGTCCGCCGTTGGTCGCACTTACTTATTTTACATCGTTATCGTTTCCGCGCTCGGCGGTCTCCTCTTCGGTTTCGACTCCGGCGTCATCTCCGGCTGCGAAAAAGCGATTCAAACCGAATACGGCTTGGACGGTTTTTGGCACGGCTTCACGGTCGCGGTCGCGCTGATCGGGACGATTATCGGCGCGTTCGGAATCGGTCGTCCGACCGACGTGTTCGGTCGCAAGCCGATTTTGATCGCGATGGCGGTCTTTTACTTCATTTCGGCGGTCGGTTGCGCGTTCGCGCCGAACTGGGCGACGCTCGTCTTCATGCGTTGGCTCGGCGGTCTCGCGATCGGCGGTTCGTCGGTCGTCGTTCCGCTTTACATCGTCGAATCGGCGCCGGGCCCGATGCGCGGTCGTTTGGTCGCCTTGAATCAGCTGAATATCGTCCTCGGTATTCTCGTTTCCTACGTCTCGAATTATTACGTCGCGCAAATCGACCCGAACGGCGCGCTCGGCGGCGCTTGCGAAAGCCTCGCGGCTTGCTTCACGTCGACGGCGCTTCCGTTCGAGTCGATTATTTGGCGGCTCCAGCTCGGCGTCGAGGCGTTCCCGGCGGCGCTCTTCTTCTTCCTCCTCTTCACGATTCCGGAAAGCCCGCGCCAACTCGTCCGCTTCGGGCGAACGGAGGAAGCGAAGAAAGTTCTTGCGAAAATCGGCGACGTTTCCCCCGAAACGACGCTCGGCGAAATCTCCGCGTCCCTTGCGAAAGCCGAAGGCGGCCAAAACGTTCCGCTCTTCCAAAAGGCTTACTTCACGCCGATTTTCCTCGCTTGGGCCGTCGCGATGTTCAACCAAGTTTCCGGCATCAACGCGATCAACTATTACGCGCCGCGCATTTTCGAGATGTTCATCGGCAAGCAAGCCGCGCTCGGCGTTACGATCGGGCTCGGCGCGGTCAACCTTTTGGCGACGATCGCCGCGCTTTTCTTAATCGACCGTTTCGGCCGCCGTTTCCTGCTGATGTTCGGCGCCGTCGGCACGACGGTTATGCACCTGTTGGCCGCTTGGCAGCTCGGGCTCGGGCTCGAAGCGAACAAGCAGATCGCGATTCCGGCGATTTTGGGCTTCATCGCCTTTTTCGGCGTTTCGCAAGGCGCGGTCATTTGGGTCTTCATCTCGGAAATTTTCCCGAACGCCGTCCGGGCGAAGGGCCAAGCGCTCGGCAGTTTCACGCACTGGTTCATGTGCGCCGCCGTTAGCTGGACGTTCCCGATGATCGCCGAAACGTCCGGTCAATACGCGTTTTACTTCTTCGCGTCGATGACGGCGCTCCAGTTCTTCTTCGCTTGGAAGTTGATGCCGGAAACGAAGGGCGGAACCATCGAGAACGTCGAAGAGCGTTGGAAGCCGAAAGCCGACAAAGCCGCGTAAACCCCGCGACTTAGCCGTTTAACAACGCCGCGACGCGCCTTTTCCGCCGTCGCGGCGCCGACGTTTTCCGCCCTATTTTCCCAATCTTTCCGACCTTCCCCTTTTTTCCCGAAAGACGCCGCCCGATGACCGCCCCGCTTAGCGAACGTTTAACCGCCCTGCGCGACTTTATCGTCGCCAAGAAACAAGCCGCTTTCCGCCGCGACGTCGATTGGAACGCCGCCCTCCCGAACCGCGCCGACCTAACGACCGCCCGTTGCGCCCGCGCCGCCGAAGGTTTAATCGCCGTCCTCGACGAAGAGGCGAAGACGCCCGTTTTTCTCCCCGGCGAACGAATCGCGTTGACCCGAACGGTTCGCAACCTCCCGCCGCGCTGTTCCGACGCGGAAACGGCGACGTTGCGCAAATCGGCGTATTTACACGAGTTGGGCGTCGTTTTCAACGTCAGCCCGAATTACGCCGCGACGATTCGACTCGGGCTCGACGCTCGCCGCGACGAAATCGTCGAACGGCTCGAACGCGCTCGCGCCGAATCGGACGCCGAGGGAATCGACTTTTTGACCGCCGCCCGCGACTCGATCGACGCGATTCTCCGCCTCGCCGAGTCGTACCGCGCCGCCGCCGAGCAAGCCGGACTGACCGAAATCGCCGAAACGCTCGCGCAAGTTCCGCGCCGCGGAGCGCGAACCCTCCTCGAAGCGTTCCAATTTTTCCGGATTCTGCATTATTCCCTTTGGTGCGAAGGCGCGTATCACAACGGCGTCGGGCGGTTCGACCAAATTTTCGCCCCGTATTTGGACGCCGACCTCGCCGCCGGAAGGCTCGACCGCGACGGCGCGCTCGAGCTGGTCGCCGAATTTTTCCTCTCGTTCAACCGCGA
>JAFTUJ010000104.1 GCA_017466305.1 Thermoguttaceae bacterium | reverse complement strand
GCCCGAAACAGAGCGCGTCCAGTTCGCAACGGAGGCGGAAACGCCGCTCTTCGTCCCAAAGAAACGGCTCGCCGTCGTAACCGCAGTCTTTCGCGAACGCTCGCATATCGGTCGCCGTATAGGTCAACTCCAAAACCCGCGGAAGGATAAAATCGGCGAAGGTCGACGTCGAATCAAACCGCCGACGGTAAACCTCGGGACGCGGCGCCGGCAGTTGTCGAACAAGATAAAAATTCATATTCGTTCCGCCGATCTTCTGTCTCGACGCGTAATCGAAAATAAAAGCGCCGCAACACGCGTACAAACAAGCGTATTCGGCGGCGGAAACGTTCGCCAAAATCAGTTGCAAACTGTCTCCCGCGCCCGCCAATGGAAACATTGTCGGGGCAAAAGTTCTACGGTTGGTTGGACTTGTAACTTTCGAAAAGGAAATAATTCCGTTGAGTTTCCAAGGAAAGGACGTTTTTTGACGAATCGCGTCTCGCGCTTTCTCTTCCGCGATCCAATAAAGCGGAAAAGCTAAGCGATTCGGGTCGCGCCGTTCTTCCGCGCTTATCGTTTGCGGCTGCGCTTGCCGAGCAACTGCGGTCGCGCTTCGCACGACGTCCGCGGCGCGATGGTTGTAAAACGTTACCATCTTTCCTTCGTACAACGGCAAATACCGAACGCCCGCGTCGTTCGTAAAGACGTTGCCGTCCAAACGGAACCCGGCGGCTTCCAACGTTTCGCGTCCCCGGAATAATTTCGAATCGTTCGACATATGAAACATCGTAGCCATTTTAACGTTCCAAGGGTTCTCCTCCTCGCGTTCCCCTTGCTTTTCGCGAACCAAAACGGGCGCGCGACGGTAAACGGCTTGCGTCAACGTCATATCCTTAACGCCGCGGAAAATCGGACACGTCAAAGTGTTCGGATTGATCGCCTCGATATCCTCTCGCGTCAACGCAAACGCGCGCTCCGGATCGCGAACGTCGGCGGCGCTAAAATTGAAAAACGACGCTTCCGTCGCCGCGACCGGCAGTCCGCCCCCGGTAAGCGTCAACAGGGTAAACTTCATTCGGCTATCGACCGCCGAAAAAATTTTGTTTCGGTTCTCAAAATCGTAAAGAGACGCAACGGCTCGCGTCTTCATTAAATACTGGAAAAACGCTTTCGTCGTGTCGTCGGAAACCAAACCGCTCGGCACGACGCAGCCGACGCGCCCGGTCGCCGCGACCAGCCGTTTGTCCAACTCCGCAAAAACGGAATAAGTGTTCACGTCGCCGCGACCGCAATAAGGAAAACGCCCCGAACACCGAACGAACAAACTCCGAGATTCCGCGGCGCGCTTCGCGTTCGTAAACGCGACGTACGTTTCCGGGTATTCGTCCTTTAACGCCTCGATCAATTTTTTACGCGCCGCCGCGTTTTTCGCCTTGGCGATCTCCGGATCGCGCTGCGCAAACCACTCTTTTTCTTGAAGTTTCAAGCGCTCCCAAGGCGGATTGCCGAGAACGACGTCGAAACCGGAACGTTCGCCGCGCGCAAAGACGTCCGCAAATTCGATATGCCAGTGAAAAAAACGATATTCTTCGACAATTCGAGCCAATTCGTCGTTAACGATCGGCGATAAACGCAACTCGCCTTCGTTCTTCGCTCGATTTAACAAGCCTTGCGTAATCCCGAACTTTTCTCCGGACGCGTCGGAATCCCAATCGTCCGTCTTGCGCCAAAAAAACGCGGCGCACCATAAGTCCGCTTTCAACTTTTCCGTTCGATACGTCGGCGAATCGAGGTAACGCCGAAACGCCTCTTCCCGCGCTTCGTAATCGACCGCCGTGTCGTTCGAAATCTCGTCGATCGCTCGCGCCGACCGTTCAAGTTTAACGACGACCGATCGAGAAACGTCGGGGTCGAAGTCAAAAAAACGCGCTTTTTGATCGCGCTCTCCGCGATTTTTCGCTTTAAGCGACTTGCAACGTTCTTTGTCGTCGCCTTCAAGTTCCGTAAACGCTTCGTCCGGTATTCCCGATTCGAGTAATTCCGGAGTCGCGCCGATCAACGCGTCGCCGACGCGGATTCGGTGATCGAGAAACATCAACGCTTTGCCCGGATTCATCGACTCGACCCACAGCGAAATTTTGCAAAGCTCAACCGCCGTCGGGTTGAGGTCGACGCCGTACAGGCAACGCGAGACGACGTCGCGCACGCCTTTCAAGACGGTTCCCGGCGCCGGCTCTTCTTCGCCGCTTCGAATTTGCGCCAACCGTTTCCCCAAACGTCGCGCCGCGCCGACGAGGAAGTGACCGCTTCCGCACGCCGGGTCGCAAATTTTGAGATTCAGCAACGCCTCTTCCCTTTCGGCGAGCGTTCGCGCTTGGGACAGCGCTTCCTTCAACGTCGGTTCGAGCGCCGTGTCGAGCAACGAATCGACAAGTTCTTGCGGCGTGTAGTAGCTTCCCGTCGTTTTGCGTTCGTTGCCGCCGACGATTTCGAGCGTAAACTCTTTCCCGTCGACGATCGGACGCAGTTCTAATAGCGATTCGTAAACGCTTCCCAATTCTTCCGAGTCGACGTTGCGATAATCGATCGGTTGTAAACAGTCGTTAATCGTCGTATGCGTCAAACGTCGTATCGCAGGCAGCAGACGGTCGTTAGCGAGAGAAAACGACTCCAAGTCGCGAACAAACGCCTCGCTAAAAAGCGTCGACCCGAACGCCGGAATTCCCAAGCGCGCCTCGCCTTGCGAAAACCAACGAAAGAGCAAACGCAAACGCTCCCAAACGTCGCCGCTACGCCCGCCGCGATTACGTCGCGACAAATCGCGAATTCGCGAAACGGAGTAGTATTTGACGTAAATTTCTTTCGCTTCCGGCGTCGCGTCCTTGGCGAAAAGAAGCTCGCGATCCTCGGCGATAAAAAGAACCAGAATGCGATAAACCAAACGCAACAGTTGACGATAAAATTCTTGCGAACTCAATTCGCCCTTGCGCAAACGTCTTTTAAGCTCCTCGTTGTTTTTATTTTCAAGGAACCCCTTGCCGAGTTTAACGATCGCGTCTTGAACGCCGTCGCGCAAGGTGTCGAGAGCGCGAACGCCTTGACTCATCGCGATTTTGCGCCATTTTTCCATCCAACAATCGACGTCGACAAACGTTTCGGGCGCGTTTTCTTCCTCTTTTCCCTCTTCCTTCGCGGCGTCGACAAACGTTTCGTCGCTTCTTCGCTCAAAACGCGACCGGTGCGCCAAGAGAAAGAAAAGATAAAACTCGCCGTAAGACTCCGACTCCATGATCGATTCTAAATCGAATTCGACGTAAGCCGCCCGAACAAGCGACGCGTTGTCGCGCATTATGCGAAACCGCCGTCCGTTGGTGGCGACGCCCCAAAGATGCGCGTCGCTTACGTTTACATACTCTTGAATCGTCGAGTGCGGCGAAACGCGCGCCCCCGCTTTACTCTCGACGTTGCGCGAATCGAGGTCTTGACGAAAACTTGCCAGGTGAAGCGCGACCGGCGTTTGCGGATCGTAGTGCGTAACGTCGTAACTTTTGCCGTCGATCGTCGGTTGCGTTCTGTAAACTTCGAGCCGATACCCCAACGCGTCGAACAAAGGAATAAGCCAACTTTTGCGCGTCAACGTCGTGCCGTAATCGTCGGTCGGCAGTTCGGCGCGTTTGTTTCGGAATAGCGT
>JAFTUJ010000103.1 GCA_017466305.1 Thermoguttaceae bacterium | reverse complement strand
GAACCACTCGGGCGGCGTCAACGCGGCGATGCTCGACGGTTCGGTTCGCTTCGTTAGCGAAACTATCGACTGCGGTTCCTACCTGACCGAAAAACAAAATCACGCTCGCGCGAAGAGCCTCTTCGGCGTTTGGGGCGCTCTTGGCGCCCCGGCGGGCGGCGAAACCGACGTCCAATAACGCAAATTGCGAACGTCGAGCGTTTTGGCTTCGACGCGCTCGACGGCGAAACCGTCGCGACTTGAATAAATAAGGTAACGCGCGTCGCGGGTTTGCGTCCTTGCGACGACGAACGGCGGCGCCGGTTTTTATTAATCTTTGTTTGAATTAAGGAACGGATTGATGAAACGCAACGTTAGAAAGTCGGGCGGCTTTACGCTCGTCGAACTTTTGGTCGTTATCGCGATCATCGGTATTTTGATCGGTTTGTTGTTGCCTGCCGTCCAAGCGGCTCGCGAAGCGGCGCGCCGGATGCAATGCACGAACCAACTGAAACAATTCGCGTTGGCGGTGCAAAACTACCACGACGCGAACAACAAACTCCCGGCGTCGCGCTGCACGGCGGGGACTTACGGTCGTATGAGCGAAGGGCTCGACAACGGCGGCGCGAACACCGGTTACTCGATTAACTTCGCGCTTCTGCCTTACGTCGAACAAGGCGCGGTTTACGACGCGATTATCGCGACCGGGACGACCGGAAACACGCCGCAACCTTGGACCGATCAAGACGGAAGCGCTATCGACGCGCAAATCTCCGCGTTCCTTTGCCCGTCGGACGGCAATTCGTCGCAACCGTCGCCGGACAAATCGCACGTTTGGCGTTCGAACGTCGCTCTTTCTCGCGGCGACGGCATGTGGGACTGCGAACGCTTTGAAGGTTGGTCGACCGCCAACGACACGCGCCCGCGTTCGCTCTTCAACCCGTTCATGTGGAAGTCGATGGCCGCCGCGACCGACGGCACGAGCAACACGCTCTTCTGCAGCGAAACCGTTAGCGCCGACGTTTCGAGTTCGATGAAAGTGAAGGGCGGGGTTCTCGGCACCGGGAGTCCGACCAGCGTCGCTAGCGTCGACAGCAATCTGACCTCGCGCGCCAACTGCTTCAACTCCCGCGACCCGGACGATAACACGTCCTACGACCCCGACGGTTACGTTGCCGCCTCCGGTTGGCGCGGTTGCCGTTGGGCCGACGGGCGCATCTGCGTTACCGGCTTCAACACCGTTTTCCCGCCGAACTCGCCGAGTTGCATTAACGGCACGATGGACAACAACTGGGGGATCGTCTCCGCGTCGTCGAACCACTCGGGCGGCGTCAACGCGGCGATGATGGACGGTTCCGTCCGTTTCGTCAGCGAAACGATCGACTGCGGCTCCTACCTGACCGAAAAACAAAATCACGGTCGCGCGAAGAGCCTCTTCGGCGTTTGGGGAGCGATGGGAACCCCGGCGGGCGGCGAAACCGACGTTCAATAACGTTTAATTTAACGTTTAACAAAAACGGCGGCGCGGCTCCGGTCGCGTCGCTTTACTTGAATAAGGAAGCGAAAATGAAAATGACGAAACTTCTTGTCGCGGCTCCGGCTTTGCTCGCGCTCGTCGCGGCGTTCGGGTGCGGCGGCGAAAAACTCCCGGCGGGGATGCCGAAACCGGTTCCGACGACGATCACCCTGACGCTCGACGGCAAAGGCCTCGCCGACGCCAGCGTTACGATGATTCCGGACTCCGGCTCCTACGCCGCGGTCGGGAAAACCGACGCGAACGGCGTCGCCGAAATGAAAACGGACGGCAAATATAAGGGCGCCGTCCCGGGTTCGTATAAAGTCGTCGTCGGCGCGAAAGACGAAATCGACTACGGCGAATTCGGCCCGCCGCCGACCGACGACCCGGTCGCGATGGATAAATGGAACCGCGACGTCGACGCCGCCGGAGGCGCCGGGGTCGCGTTCACTCGCACGTCGGTGGTGTCGCAAGAATTCACCGCCGCCGACACGACCCCGTTGACGATTACCGTCGGCGAAGGGAAGGCCGCCGAAACGTTCGATCTCGGCGCGGCGGGTCGCGAACAAGTCGAAGTTGAAGAAAAGTAAGTCGAGCTTTTAAGTCGACTTTTGCTAACGTCGCGTCTCCGGGCGCGGCGTTTTTGCGTTTCTTGCGCGTTTCGCTTGTTTTTTCGGTTTTGCGCGTCTTGCCGATCTTAACGGTTGGGGTTGGTAAAAGACGCCGATTTTAACGCCTTTGCGAGATTTTTTTAAGAAAAACGCCAAATTTTGACGAATTTTGCGAAACCTAACTCGTCTAACCCCTAGCGTGAAACGCGACTTGAGTTAAACTAATCGAAATATCGTCGCGGCGTCGCAAGCGTTTGGAAACGCTAATCTTGACCGCTTTAGGCGAGTTAACGCCGTTTCGGCGAAAGTCGGGCGGCGTTTTGAAATACGAGCGTTTTTAAAAACGTTCGACGAAATTAACCGGCGAACGGCGAAAAGTCGTCGCGTTCCCTAGCGACCGTCGGAAACGGCGGCGTTTTTATTGTTTTCGATTTGAGGAGCTTTCTTGAAATGACGAACTCTGTTAAACTGGG
>JAFTUJ010000102.1 GCA_017466305.1 Thermoguttaceae bacterium | reverse complement strand
GATTTGCGCTTTAATTTTGCAACATTTCGCAACGACGGCGCCGATCGTTTCAGGGTCGCGGGCGGTTATTTTGTCGACGTTGCGCTCCAAAAAGGCGAAGAAATCGGCGTCGAGCGACGCGCCGTATTTGACGACTTCGCCGAGACCGGCGCGGTATTGGTCGGCCGTAAGCGTCGTCAAAACGTTCGGGTCGATCAAGACGCCCCCCGGTTGCCAAAACGCGCCGACCATATTCTTGCCGCCGGGGAGGTCGACCGCCGTTTTGCCGCCGACGGAACTGTCGACTTGCGCAAGGAGCGTCGTCGGGATTTGGAAGAAGCGGATTCCGCGGACGTAAGTCGCCGCGACGAAACCGGTTAAGTCGCCGACGACCCCGCCGCCGAGCGCGACCGCGACCGATTTGCGGTCGGCGCCGACTTCGAGGAAGCGCTCCCAAAGGGAGTTCGCCATTTCGATCGTTTTACTCTCTTCGCCCGCCGGAATAACGACGACGTCGAGGTCGAGCCCGCGGTCGACGAGCGCCGCCGCGACCGTTTCGGTATAAAGGGCGTCGACGTTCTCGTCGGTAACGAGCAAAACGCGGGAAACGTCCCCCAACGACGCCAACGCGACGCCGGAACGCTCGAGCGCGCCCTCTTCAATTTGAATATCGTAACTTCGTTCGCTTAATTCAACCGGGATTGTAATCATCTTGACCGCCGTTTCTTCGACGCGAGGTTTGATTTTAAAATTTTAACGGCAAAAACGGCGTTTCAGGGACGGTTTTTTAAAAACGTCGCGTTTAACCTTTTTTGAACGGCTGCGCGGCGTTCGGAAACGTTTTTTTTGTTGAATAAACCGTTTTTTGCTTGTTTCTTTCTTGGCTCGAAGTCGCAACGCGGCGTTTTTTGCCGAACGTTCGACGTTTGCCGTCAATTATACCGGCGTCGCGGCGCGGCGCAAGGGCGGCGAACGGCGGCGCCGGCGTTTTCGGCGATTTTCCGTTTTTTTCCTTTTCGCCCCGACGAACGCTTGAAACGCCGGTTCGCTTCCGGTATAATCGGCGAAATTGCGAAAAAACGCTTTGGCGCGGCGTTTGGCGGCGGGCTTTGGACCCTGGCGGCGAGAACGTCGCGACGGAAAAGCGTTAAAACGGTTAAAACGCAAAGGAGAGGCAATATGCGCGGAGTTCAACGATTGAAACGAAGGGCGGCGCTCGGACTCGGAGCGGCGCTCGCTTTCGGAACGCTCGGAACGTTGGGGACGTTCCCTGCGTCGGCTGTTTGGAGCGCGGACGCGACGCCGGAGATTCGGGCGATTTCGCAGCGGCTTTGTCGCGACGGCGGGGGCGAATGGGCGAGCGCGTTCGAGCTGTTCGTCGAAAACGCGACCGAGCGGGATTGGTCGGAGCGGGCGGTCGAGATTCCGATTGCCGGAACGCCGGAAAAACCGGTCGACGGCGCGGCGCCGCTCGTTGGGGAACGGGCGGAGTCGGTTCGGTTTTGCGACTCGGACGGCGTCGAGTTCGTTTTCAATATTATTAATAAGGACGGCGAAACGGTCGAACGCGGCGAAATCGGCGAAGGCTTTTCGTTGACGATTCCGGCGACCGTCGCGGCAAAATCGACGGCGCGTTATCTCGTCTTTTCCGGGAACGACCGCGCGACGGGACATCCGGATCAATATTCGCAAATTCGGCGGCGGCTCTCGAACCTCGACTTTGAAGCGGGAACCGGCGACGTTCCGAGCGGTTGGCGGTTCGACGTCGACGGCGCCGACCGTTCGATGCGTTGGGTCGACGAAAACCCGTTTTCGGGACAAAAATGCGTCCGTTGCGACGTCGCGGACGGGGCGGAACCGTCTTGGATCGCCGCGCGGCAAGGGGGCGTCGCGGTCGAACCGGGGCGCAAGTACCGCTTTACCGGGCGCGTTCGCGGCGAGAACGTTCGCGGGACGGTCGGCTGGTACCTGCATCTCGGCAACGAGGAAAAGCCGATGATCGCGGCGCCGCTTCTCGGTTTTAGCGACAAAACGGAGTTCGGTTGGACGGAGCTTTCGGAGGTTTACTCCGTTCCGGCGGACGCGAACCGGCTCGAGTTCGGGACGGTTTTGCGCGGAACCGGAACCGCTTGGTTCGACGCGGTTGAAATCGAGTTGATCGAAGAGCCCGGCGTCGACCCGCCGAAAAACGTTCGCTCGTTCCGAATCGGAGAAACGTTCGCGATTCCGGCGACTCCGACCGTTTACCCGAGCGGCGACCCGAACGCGACGCGCGGAGCGGAACGGTTCGAACCGGCGAAGTTGGGCGTCGCCGTTGAAAAAACGTTAAAATCGGAAAAGTCGGCGGATTCGGCAAACGCGGCGGTTCCGCAATATTCCGGCGCGCGTTGCGTTCTCGTTCGCGTCGAAACGCCGTCGGCGGACGGGCGGCGGCTGATTCGGCTCGACTTGGCGCCGATCGAAACGCGTTGGGGGCGAACGCTCGAAGCGGGGGATTTCGCGATTCTCGACTTGAACGGTAAAGAAACGCCGCTCGAATTTTTCGACGGTTCCGTCTTCTTCGAAACGAACGTCGTCGGCGGGGCGCGGAACGTCTTCGCGGTCGTTGAAAAGACCGGTAAAACCGATAAAACCGGCAAAGGCGCGAAGGACGGTTCCGCTCGCCGCTCGGCGGAAGGGGCGAATCTCGCGAACCAAGCGTTCCCGGGAACGACGCTCCAAACGGCGAATCCCGCCGATCTTGCCCAAAATAGCGAAAATAACGAAAATAACGGCGCCGCGAAGGAAAACGGCGGCGACAAAACCGCTGAAACCGGCAAGATTGACGAAACCGACAAAACCTGCGAAGTCGCGTTGACGCTTCCGGCGTTCCTTGCGGAGAATAATAGCGTCGCGGACGGCGATTTTGAAAACGTCGACGCGAAACCGACCCTGCCGCCGGGCGAATCCGATTGGTCGCGCGACGCGGACGAGCCGGGCGTTTCGTATAAAGTCGTCGAACCGGGCG
>JAFTUJ010000101.1 GCA_017466305.1 Thermoguttaceae bacterium | reverse complement strand
GACGCGGCGTCGTTTGAAACGTTCGAGTCGACGTTCGAAGAAGCGAAAACGCCCGAAACGACGAAGTTTGCGGAGACCGTCGAAACGAGCGTCGCGCCGACGAACGCGACAAACGACGCCGCGTCGAATTTGCCGCTTCCGACCGTCGCGCCGACGCGAGCGACCTCCGAAGAACGGCGGTAAAAGGGCCGATTCGGCGACGGAGGCCGGTTCGCGAGAATGCGGAAGTCGCGCTATTCGACGACTTGCGCGACGACGTCGTCGAGCAAAATTTCGCCGACGCCGGAGAACTCGAAACGAAGGCGCGCCGTTCCGTCGTTGATCGCGCGGCGGTAAAACGCGAAGCGCCGCCAATCGGTCGCGTCGCGGAAACGAAGCGCGAGCGTTTCTCCGCCTTGATCGTCGTAAATTTTAACGCCGTCGACCGAATTCGTCAACGTTTGAGGAATCTTGATCCAACCTTGAACGCAAATCGTTTGCCCGACGCGAATTGGGAACTCCGCTTCGAGCGTCGCGGCGGGCGACTCGGTTTCGACCGGCGCGCGACCTTGCGGCGCCGAAACGACGACGCGCAAGCCGTTCGAACCGGTGCGCGCGGCGGCGTTTTCGAACGAAACGCGAGCGTTAATCGCCGGCGACACGTTGTAGTTTAAACGCCAACCGTCGTCGTTCCAAGACGCGGCGTTTTCGAAGTCGCCTCCGCGAATGAGGTTGGCGCCGGACGGTCGAATCGCGCCGGAGAGGATATTTTCGTAAAGTTCGAGATACTCCGGCATGTCGTAAAAGGACGTCGAAAGGGGCGTCGTCGGGCGGTTCAGTTCGTTGCGGGTCGCGTCGCTCCAAAATTGACGTTCGAGGGCGCGAAGTTCTCGAGTCGCGCGCTCCGCCGCTAAATAAGCCTCGGAATCGTCGCGAAGCTCTAAATAACGGTCGGCTTGCAGGAGCGCGGCGTTCGCTTTTTCGACGACGGAACCGAGGTTCGGCGAACGCGGAGCGGAACGGGGCGCCGCGCCGCGTTCTTCGAGGTAGCGGAGGCGGTAAACCGTTTCTTCGTAAAGGTCGAGCCGCATCCGCGCCAGTTTGATCGCCAACTCGGCCATTCGCGGGCCGAAGGTCGCGGCGCGTTCGGCGGTCGAGCGCGTCGTCAAGTCCGATTGGGTGTAAACGAGGAGCGAGTTAAGGCCGCCTTCGTCGAGCGCGAACGCGGAACCTCCGGCCCGGCGCGTCGCTTGGACTTTGCGGAGGGCGCCGGGAAGGAGCAGATCGGGCGCGTATCCTTCGGGCGTCGCGATCGTCGCCGACCAGTTGTTGACCGCCGTTTGCCCCATCGCGAACTGATTGTTCCGCTCCAGCGAAATCGGCGCGACGAGCGAAGCGTGCCGAACGCGGGAAACGACGGCGCCTAAAAGAGGCGAGTTGGTCGGCGTCGTCGAACGTTCGGCGACGCCGAGCGCCGTCCAAGGCGCGAGCGTTTGCAGTTCGAGGTTCAAGAGTTCGAGAGCGGCGGCGCGGTACTGCGTCGCGCGATCTTTCGCGTCGAGTCGGGAACGGGACGCGACAAAGAGGCAGCGGCAGCCGGCGCGGGTCGCCAAGCGCGCTTGTTGCCGCATTTGCTCGAACGAAACGACGGCGGGGGACTCTTCGACGACGCCGAACGCTTGACGCTGACGCGTCGCGCCGAAGGAGGGTTGCGTTTGAATTTGGCACCAAAAAACGACGCTCGGGTTGGTCGCGTGATATTGGCAGTCGACGAGCCAGTCGCCGTAAGCGTTGAGGTCGAGCGACGTTTGCATTGGGCGGCGGTCGAGAATAATCGCGTCGAGGCCGCCTTCTTGCGAGTATTCGTCGACGCCGTCGACGACGGAACCGACGAGCGGGCGTTTGCGGGGGTCGAGCAAGCGGATTTTTTCGGCTTGGAGGCGGAACGCGTCGATTTCCGAGCGAGCGAGGGAGCCCATTTGCCAAAGGAGGACGGGATCGTAGGCGTCGGTCGCGGCGGTTCCGGCGAAGTAATCGGGGACGGGCGCGTCGGCGCGAACGGTTTGCGGTTTGGCGGCGGAGCGCGTCGCGTCGACGTCGGTTTCGTCGAGCGACGCGGTTTCCGTCGAGGCCGTTTTCGCGTCGAAATCGACTTTCGAAACGGTTTCCGGTCCGATCGGCGCGGGGGCGATCAGCCAAATTTTCGCGTCGTTCGCTTCTTTTAGTTGCGCGGCGGTCGGCGGCGCCGGGAGCGCGACGGCGTTGAAGCCGAGATTTTTGAGGAACGCGAACGGTTCGTTTTGACTTTCGACGGCGCGAAGCGCGTAAACGCGGCGTCCGTTTTCCGTTTCGAGACGGCCTCCGCTCCCGAAACGAGCGTTTGCGACGAGGCGTTCGCCGGGGCGGACGAAATCTTCGGTCGCGGCGGCGAACGGGTCGGCGAGGGTTCCGCTTCCGGAGACGAGTTCGTCGGTCGGCGATTCGACGGGCGGTTGGACGCCGTTCGTCGGGTCGGCGGCGTAATCGGCGGACGCGACGCGAGCGGCGTTCGGCGCGTCGGAACCGGCGAACGCGACTTGACCGACCGCGTCGTCGGAGCGGGGCGCGGCGGCGAGGAGCGCGTTCGGGGACGTCGTCGCGAACGGTTCCGGAGAAAGGGACGGAAGAACCGCCAACGCTTGTTCGTAAGACGCTTTAGGGCGCGTCGAGCCCGGCGCGGCGG
>JAFTUJ010000100.1 GCA_017466305.1 Thermoguttaceae bacterium | reverse complement strand
GCCAAAAAAAAGCGCCGGCTCGCTTTCGCTCGCCGACGCGTTCGTTCCGTTCGTTTTTACTCGCCGTCGCCGCTAAGGCTTCGGCGCGACGTTAACCGCCGCTCGACCGAGACTTAGTAAAATTCCGGAATTTCCATCTTCTCCTCTTCCGCGATGCGGCGCAATTTTTCGAGCGCGCGCAACTCAATTTGGCGCACGCGTTCCTTCGTAACGCCCATATTTTTGCCGACTTGCCGCAACGTTTGCGGTTTCGAATCGGCGGCGCCAAACCCGTATCGCATCTCGACGATTTTGCGTTCGCGGTCGTTCAATTCGCGCATGAACCGCCGCACTTGCGACGTTTGCTCGGCGTAAGCGCGCTCCGCTTGAAGCGGCGACGAGCGATGATCTTGTTTCAACTCCAACAGCGAAACGTCGCCCGGTCGGAACCGCTCGACGCGTTTCCGTTCGTCCGGAATCGTTCGCGCGAAATTCCGATAAAGAGCCCAAGTCGCGTACGTGCTGAAGCGGTTGCCGGTCGTATAATCGAATTTTTCGACCGCTTTCATCAGCGAAACGTTCCCGTCGCTCACCAACTCGTTAAAGGAGAGGAGCGAACCGGCGCCGTACTTCTTCACGACCGAAACGACAAGTCGCAAATTGGCCGAAATCAACCGTTGTTTCGTCGCGATCGCTTCGTTCCAAAGGCGTTCGATTTCGTCCATTACGCTCATTTTCGGCTTTTTAGGGTCGAGCGTTTCGCGGAGTCGAGCCGCTTTAAATTTCAGGAAGTTGAATTTTCGGAACAAAAACGCTTCCTCGGCGGCGCTCAAGAGGGGCGAATCGTCGAGGCGCGACAAATACGCCGACTCGACGGTCGCCGCCGCTCTTAATTTACCGTTCTTTTTCGCCGCGCCGCTCGCGTCGGACGCTCCGCTTGCGTCGTCGGAAACGCCGATCGCCGACGTTTCTGCGCCGGTCGTCGCTTTCGGCTCTTTCGACGCGTCGAAAACAAGGAACGCGCGCTCCGCGTTCGCCGTCGTCGCTCGCTCAAATTCGGCGCTCGGGACGTACTCGAGCGGAAGCGCGAAAATTTCCTCGGCGCGACGCGCTCCGACCGCTCGATAAATCGACGCGACCGCGCGACCGAACTTTTGCGCCAACTCTTTAATGGAAACGCCGCGACAAAATTCTCGGTAAATCTCTTCCTTCATACTTTCGTCTTTACGCGAAAATTCGGAACGCGACGCCGCGACCGTTCCGTTCGACGATTCGCGCAAATCGTCGATTTTTTCCTCAAACCCCGACGCATTGCGTTCGCGACGAACGTTCGCGAATTCCCATTCGGCGCGCTTGATCTGTTTTGCAATCGACTTAACCATTGTCGTTATCCTAAATTTTCAATTTTACCCTTTCGACGAACGCTTTCTATTTTCCAACGTCAACGTCGCCTCTTAACGTCGTCGTTCCCCTTCCGTCGTCGAGCCGTCGACGTCGCCGCGTTCTTCGAGAGTTTCAAATTATGTTGCCGTCTTCCTTTTTTTCTTGCTTAAAAATCTTGCCTTTTTCTCTTTTTTTCTCAAATCGCTTCTTGACGCCGCGCTTTTCCTCCGTATATATTTAACATATGTCGACGTTTCTCGACCGTTTCGCCGACTCCCGCTCAATAAGAGCGAGCAAAGTGAAAATATTGGCGCAAAATTTAGGATTTTTTTCGAAATTATTCGTTTTTTATTTTCGCCGCGTTCCCCCGACAAAACGCCTCCTATATCTTTAGGACGCTAAAAAGAGCGTTTTGACGCCCCAAAATTCCCTTTTTTCTTCGTTTTTTGCCAAAAATATTAAATCGCCGCTTGAAAGAACGCCGACGCGAAGAAAAAAACGCAAAAAGAGCCGCGCCCTAAGCGTTGTTCTCACCCTATTTTACCCATATTAACGTCGCCAACCGACGTCGAACGCCGTCAACGCAACGGAGCGCAAACGGTCGCCCGACGTCGGCGTTCCGGCTTCCCTTGTATTTTTCGTTTCCCGGAGAACCGCGATATGTCGCCCGCCGCACAACGCCTTTCGTTCGAACAACCTATTTTTGAGATGGAAGCGCGCCTCGAAGCGTTGCGCAAAAAGGCCGACTCGCCCGAAATTCACGAAGAGGTTCAACGTTTGCGTCTCGGGCTGGCCGAGCTGACGAAAAAAGTTTACGCGAACCTGAACGCTTGGGAAACGGTCGAAGTCGCGCGACACCCGGAGCGTCCGCAAACGCTCGATTACATCGATCTTGTTTTCGACGAGTTCGTCGAGCTGCACGGCGACAAAACGTTCGGCGACGACCGCGCGATTCGCGTCGGTTGGGCGAAACTCGACGAATTTAAAGCGATGGTGATCGGACACCAAAAGGGGCGCGACTCTACAGAACGAATCCAATGCAACTTCGGTTGCGCGCATCCGGAGGGATACCGCAAGGCGATGGCGAAGATGCGGATGGCGGCGAAGTTCGGCCTCCCGGTGATTTGCTTCGTCGACACTCCCGGCGCTTATCCCGGCGTCGCGTCGGAGGAACGCGGCGTCGCGCAGACGATCGCGGAATCGATGTTCGAGATGGCGACCCTGCCGACGCCGATTATCGCGGTCGTCATCGGCGAAGGCGGGAGCGGCGGCGCGATCGGAATCGCCGTCGGCGACCGCGTCGCGATGCTGGAATTCTCGTATTACAGCGTCATCAGTCCCGAGGGGTGCGCCGGCATCCTTTGGAAGAGCGGCGAACACAAAGACAAGGCGGCCGAAGCGCTCAAATTTACGTCGAAAG
>JAFTUJ010000099.1 GCA_017466305.1 Thermoguttaceae bacterium | reverse complement strand
GGGACACATGGGAAGCCGTCGGTCCGCTTGACACCGGGCTCCGTCGTTACGTTCCGCCTCGTCGAACCGCCGCGCGAGTCGCCGATTCCGGAGGACATTCCGCTCGACGTGTTGTTCGAAGACGACGATATGGCGGTCATCAACAAGCCGTCGAATATGGTCGTTCACCCGTCGCGGGGGCATTGGTCCGGAACGCTTGTCGGCGCGCTCGCGCACCGCTTCGCCGGTCAACTGAGTTCGAACCGCGGCCCGGCCCGCCCGGGAATCGTTCACCGACTCGACCGCGACACGAGCGGCGCGATTATCGTCGCGAAAAACGACGTCGCGCACGCCAACCTCGCCGCGCTCTTCGAAGAAAAGCGGATTCAGAAGGAATACTTCGCCATCGTTCTCGGCGTCCCGAACGTCGACCGCGACGTCGTCGACCAACCGATCGGTCATCACCCGAAATTCCGCGAGCGAATGACGATCGCGCCGAACGACCCGGAAGCGAAGACGGCGCAAACGTTCTTCGAAGTCGACGAGCGGTTCCGCGGCTTTTCGACGATTCGCTGCCTCCCGAAAACCGGGCGAACGCACCAAATCCGCGTTCACTTGGCGCACGTCGGCTGTCCGATTCTTTGCGACAAGTTGTACGGCGGTCGCGCCGCGATCACCGAAAACGAACTCGCCGGAATCGTCGACCGAGCGCCGCGTTCCGGCAAAAACGCCGCCGATTCGGACGCCGCCGACGTCGGGCCGACGCCGATTTTGGCGCGCCAAGCGCTGCACGCGCGCAAAATTACGTTCGAGCATCCGACGACCCGAGAAACGATCGTCGTCGAGGCGCCCCTTCCGCCCGATATGACGGCGACCCTCGAAGCGTTGCGGAAGTATCGCGCCCTTTGACGCCGTTTCCCCTTTTCTCAACATTAACGACGAACGTCGTTTCGCGCCGTTGGGCGTCGCGACGTTTCCCCTAAAATCTGGAGCAATCGCGCTATGTCGACTTTTTCCGTCAAGACTAAAAACGAAGCGCTTTGGCGCCCGCTTTACCCGTTTGAATCGCGTTACGTCGAAATCGACGGATTCCAATATCATTACGTCGACGAAGGCCCGACCGAGCCGGACGGCGTCGAGCGTCCGACGCTCCTCATGTCGCACGGGAACCCGACTTGGTCGTTCATTTTCCGCGACGTGATCAAGGCGTTTCGCGGGAAATATCGAACGATCGCCGTCGACCATATCGGTTGCGGCCTTTCGGAAAAACCGTCGATTCGCAAGTACCCGTATTCTCTCGACCGCCGCGCGGAGGACCTGCGCAAGTTAGTCGAAAAGCTCGACTTAAGAACGTCGCGCTGATCGCGCACGACTGGGGCGGGGCCGTCGCGATGGGAACCGCGACGCGGATTCCGGAACGCTTTTCGAAAATCGTCCTGATGAACACCGCCGCTTATTTGAGCGACCGCGTTCCGAAACGGATTCGCCTTTGCCATATCCCGATTTTGAAGCGGATTATGCTCCAAGGCTTGAACGTCTTCCCGCGCGCCGCGACAAAAATGGCGACCGAAAAGGGGCTCTCCGAAGAGGTTAAGGCCGGTCTTCTCGCGCCTTACGACTCTTGGTCGAACCGGATCGCCGTTTGCGAATTCGTTCAAGACATTCCGACGTCGCCGCGGCACCGCTCGTACGAGACGTTGAAAACGATTCAAGAAAAGCTCCCGACGCTCGCCGACAAAGATATCGCGCTGATTTGGGGGATGGAAGACTGGTGTTTCCCGCCGGAAATTTTCATGAAGAAGTTCCAAGAGTATTACCCGAACGCTTTCGTTCGCGAACTCAAAGGAATCGGGCACTACCTGACGGAAGACGCGCCGGAAGAAACGATCGCGGCGATTCGCGAATTTTTGGAAAAATAACGAAAGCGAAAGACCGCGCCGAGAAGTTGAGCGCGTTAAATTAGGCGGTTTAGAGAAAACGCGTCGAGCGGCGAAAGGAAGCGGAACGAAGCGATGGGAAAAACTGAAGCGGGAAATTCGGGAAACGCGGCGGCGCCGGGCGTCGCGAAGTTGTCGGCGCAAGGTCGGCTCGACTTGCGCGCTCCTTCAAGAGTTCGGGCAAACGCGACTGGCGTTGGAAGCGGAGCTGGCGAAAGTCGTCGTCGGGCAAAAAGACGTTATCAAACAGATTTTCGCGGCGATTTTCACCCGCGGACACTGTTTGCTCGAAGGCGTTCCGGGGCTCGCCAAGACGTTGACCGTCTCGACGATCGCGAAGATTCTCGACGTTAATTTCCAGCGGATTCAGTTCACCCCGGACCTAACGCCGTCCGACATTACCGGGACGACCGTTTTGGAGGAAGACGCGCAAGGAAAACGGACGTTCCGCTTCGTCGAAGGGCCCGTTTTTACGAACGTTTTGCTCGCCGACGAAATCAACCGAACGCCGCCGAAAACGCAGTCCGCGCTTCTCCAAGCGATGCAGGAGCGGGAGGTTACCGTCGCCGGGAAGACGTACAAGCTGCCGGAGCCGTTCTTGGTCGTCGCGACGCAAAACCCGATCGACCAAGAAGGGACGTATCCGCTTCCGGAAGCGCAGCTCGACCGTTTTATGTTCAACGTCAAAATCGATTATCCGACGCTCGAAGAGGAGGAGAAGATTTTGACGGCGACGACTCGCGGCGAATCGGTCGAACCGCGCCGACTCCTAAACGCGAAAACGTTGCTCGGGATGCAAAAGCTCGTTGCGTCGGTCGCCGTTAGTCAGTACGTTATTCAATACGCGGCGCGGCTCGTTCGAGCGACGCGACCGGCCGACCCGAGCGCGCCGGAGTTCGTTCGCGAGTTGGTCGACTGGGGCGCCGGGCCGCGCGCCGGGCAATATTTGATCAACGGCGGGAAAGCGTTCGCCGCGATGGAAGGGCGGTTCGCCGTTTCGGTCGAGGACGTGAAAGCCGCCGCGATTCCGGTTCTTCGCAAGCGGGTCGGCGCGAACTTCCAAGCGCAAGCCGAGGGAATGACGACCGATAAAATTATCGCGAAGTTGCTCGAAACGGTGCCGACGCCGCCGATCGAGAAGTTCGCGAAATAACCGCCGTCCGCCGTTTAAAGAAGCGGAAAGAGGGGGAAAAGGGAAAAACGGGAAACGAAAACGCCGCGTTCGAGTTCGCTCGACGCGGCGTTTTGGCGTTTAAAAGGGAAAGCGCGGGAAGGGGCGCGAGTTGTTTGCGGCGCGACGGTTGAAAAACGTTTAAAAATCGTTGCGCGCCAACGAAAAGAGGAGGCGGCGAACGTCGTCGGCGATTTTTTCGTCGTCGAGCGTCGCGGCGGCTTGGCGCAGTTCGTCGACGGCGGCTTCGCGGCGCCCGAGTCGGAGGTAAAGTTTCCCGAGTTCGAACCGGACGTTCGGGTCGTTCGGGCGTTCGGCGAGCGCGCCTTCGAACGCGGCGGTCGCGTCGTCGAATTCTCCGAGCGCGACGAGCGTTTTCGCCAACTCGAATCGGGCGTCGACGAAATCTTCGTCGAGTTCGAGCGTCGCGTAAAACCGTTCGCGGGCCGCCGAAAAATCGCCGAGCAAATAGAGGAGCTTGCCCAATCGGAAGCAGACGCCGGCGTCGAGTCCGCCCGCCAAGAGCGCGCCGCGATAAAGCCGGACCGCTTCTTCCCAATATCCTTCGCGTTCGAGGTTCCAAGCGGATTCGCAAAGTCGGACGACCCGGCGTTTGGTCGCGTCGCGCCAACGTTCGCGAGCGGCTTTGTCGAACGCGAGAACGGGGCGCGTCGTTTGTTCGGCGTCGGAGAAGGGGGAGACGGAAAAGTCGAACCGCGTCGACGGAGCGGCGGAAAACTCGCCGCGCTTCGTCGGCGTCTTTTCGACGCGAGTCGGCGAGCTTGGGGAATTGGGCGGACTTGGCGAAACGGGCGATTTGGGAAGAATAGGCGAAGTTGGCGCGACCGGCGTCGACGCGTCGGCGAAAAACGCGAGAAACGGCGGCGGCGCGAGCGGCTCGGACGCTTGAATCGGCGTTTCGAACCGTTCGGAAAGGCGTTCGGCCAACGCGATTTCCTCCTCCGCTTGCGAAAGGAAAGGGGGCGTCGGCGGGATCGGGCCGGAGCCGTCGGTCGGGAGCGCGCCGAAATCGAACCGGCGTTGACCGCGGAAGTCGACCGGGCCCGCGTCGCCGTCGAGGAGAACGTCGCGACCGTCGCTCGAAAGGGTCAAACGCAAGATAATCGACTCCGCGTCGGCGCCGAAATCGCGGAACGCGGCGACGCGGCGTTCGACGAACTCGTCCGAAAGCCCGGTCGAGCAAAGGAACGCGAGCCGCTTGGCGACGAGAACGGCGCGCGTCGAGAACGAAGGAAGCCGCCCGTTTTCGACCGTCGTCGAGAGAAGACCGCGACGGCGCCAACGTCGAACCGTTTCGATCGAGACGCCGACCAGCTCCGCGAGCGCGGCCGGAGTGCAGCCGAATTGTTCGGTCGCGGCGAGTTCCGCGAGCGTTTCGAGCGTCGGTTCCGGCTCCGCTTCCGAGCCCGACGCCGGGGCCGCTTCCGGCGTCGGACTCGGACTCGGAAACGAGCGAGGGGCGGCGGAAGGCGCGAGTTCCGGGAAGAGAAACGCGTTGTTCGGCGAGCGGCGAGGCGGTTCTTCCGACGTTAACGGCGGCGTCGACGATCGAGGCGTTGGGAGCGATTTCGGCGCGTCGGTCGGATACGTCGCCGCTAATTCGTTCCAAAATTGCGTTTCCGAAACGACGGCGAGCGTTCCCAACTCGAAAGCGCGGCGCGAACGCTCGTCGAACTCGGCGGCGAGTCGGGCGCGAACTTGCGCGAGCGGTTCGCCTTCGCCGAGAACGATTCGGTCGACCGTTTCGCGGAGCGTCGAAGCGACCCGAAAACCGCGTTCGCGGGCGAAACGTTCGGCGTCGCGTCGCGAAGAAAAGGCGAGTCGACCGTAAAAAAAGAGCGTTTTCCCAAAAAACGAGCGGTCGTTTTCCGACGAAGCCTTTTCCATTCGTTAATTTTTCTCGATTTTGGGGTGAATTGAGGGAAAGCGAGCGCGAAACCGACGCCGCCGTAAAAAGCGCGCTTTTCGTTAGGATCGACGAATCCGGCGCGCTTTAACCTTTATCGTTCGGCGAAACGGTCGAAGCGCTTGAAAAATCCTTGAGAATAGAGATTTTTTCGGCAAAAAATCTTGAAAAATTTGTCGCCGCGCTTTAAAATAAAGAATAAGACGGGAACTTTTGGCTTCCGTCGGCTTAATTCGTCTTGACAGAATTAAATGAATCGTCATAATTGTAAGAATCGCGGATAAACGGCGCGAAGGAAATAGTTAGCGCCGTCTAATTTCCGCGCTTTTATAGAGCATTTTAAATAAATAATTCGAGGAGACGGAATGGGGACGTCGAAACGAGATTGGAAATCGCGCGTCGAAACCTTGGCGCACACGCGACTTAACGACTGTTACCAATGCGGCAAATGCGCGGCGGGGTGCCCTCGCGGCGTCTCGATGAAGTTGTCGCCGACGCGTCTGATGCGCGCCGCGCAAACGGGCGACGTTCTCGAAGGGGCGGAATCGGATTCGATTTGGCGCTGCGTTTCCTGCTTGACCTGTTCGGCGCGCTGCCCGAAATCTTGCGAAGTCGCCGGCGTCATCGACGCGATGCGTCAAATCGCGATCGAGGAAAATTGCGCGTCGCCGGAAGCGGCGAAAATCGTCGCGTTCCAAAAAGCGTTCTTGCGCAGCGTTCGCAAAAACGGCCGCACGAACGAGCTGGAAATGGTCGCCGACTTCGAAATTCGTCATTTCTTGAGCCGTTTCGAGCTGATGGGCGCGCTCAAAGACGCGACGCTCGGGCCGAAAATGTTGGGCAAGAAAAAGCTGCACTTCAAACTGGGCTCGCCGGTTAAAGACAAGGCGATCGTGAAGCGCATCTTCGACAAGTGCGGCGTGAAAATCTGAACGACGAACGTTTGAAAGAGGTTTCGAAAATGAATATCGGTTATTATCCGGGTTGCGCTCTGCACGGTTCGTCGGACGATTACGAAACGTCGGTGCGCGCGTGTTTGAAGGCGTTGGACGTTCAACTCGACGAACTTCAAGATTGGATTTGCTGCGGCGCGACCGCGGCGCACTCGATCAACAAGAAGCTGGCGACCGCGCTTCCGGCCCGCAACTTGGGGATCGCGCAAAAAATGAATCTCGACCGCCTTTTCGCGCCGTGCCCGATGTGCTCGATGGAGCTGAAAAAGGCGAGCGACGAACTCCAAAACGACGAAGTTCGCGCCGAGATGGAAAAAATCGTCGAAACGCCCCTTTCCGGCTCGGTCGACGTGTTGACTCTGATTCAAGTTTTCCAAGCGGTCGGATACGACGCCATCGCCGAAAAAGCGACGCGCAAACTTGAAGAATTCAAGCCGGCCTGCTATTACGGCTGCCTTTTGACGCGTCCGCCGAAGACGTTGAAATTCGACGACTTCGAACATCCGACGTCGATGGACGAGCTTCTCGCGAAACTCGGCGCGTCGCCGGTCGAATGGAACTGCAAGACGGTCTGCTGCGGCGGCGGGTTGACGCTCTGCGACCCGGACGGCGTCGCGCAAATGTCGCACCGCATCTTGAAAAACGCGCTCGATTCCGGCGCCAACTGCGTCGTCGTCGCGTGCCCGATGTGCCAAGTCAACCTCGACATGAAACAAGCCGACGCGAAGAAACTCGGCTTGGCGGCGGACGTTCCGATCTTCTATCTGACCGACTTGGTCGGGATGGCGCTCGGCTTGAAACCGTCGCAACTCGACGTGCATCGGCACTTCACGCAAACGAAATTGTCGAAGTAGTCGAAGCGGAAAAGGAAAAACGGCGTCGAAACGCTTGCGGCGCCGTTAATATAGAGAATATAGCGAAAAAGTAAGGAGTAAATCGGCGATGGAAAACAACGCGAATCGACGTTCTTTCTTGAAAAACGCGGCGCTCGGACTGACCGGCTTGGCGGTCGGCGCGAACAACGTTCAAGCGCAAGAGCCGCCGAAATCGGCGTCCGGGGCGCGTCGCGGGAATCCGATCGCCGTTTCGAGTTACTCCTATTGGCATTTCGCGAAGGATAAGGCGCCGATGGATTGGTGTTTGCGCCAAGCCGCCGACGCCGGGTTCGACGCGTTCGAAGTCTTGGAAAAGCAGCTCGACCGCGTCGACATGCCGTATTTGAAGAGCCTGCGTCGCGACGCGTTCAAATACGGGCTGTCGCTCTGCTGTATGTCGACGCACCAAACGTTCGTGCGTCCGGACGCCGAAGAGCGCCAAAAAAATATCGAAATCACCAAACATAGCGTCGAACTGGCCGCCGAAATGGGGATTCCGGCGATCCGCGTCAACACCGGGCGTTGGGACTCTTGGGGCAGCTTCGACGCGTTGATGGAACACCGCGGGATCGAAAATCCGCTCCCGGGACATACCGACGAGGAAGCGTTCGGCTGGGTCGTCGACGCGTTCGAGAAAATTTTGCCGTGCGCCGAAAAGAACGGCGTCATGCTTTGCCTCGAAAATCACTGGGGTTTGGCGCGCACCGCCGACGGGCTAATTAAGGTTCTCGACGCGATCGATTCGCCGTATTTCGGTTGCTGCCTCGACACCGGCAACTTCCTCGACGAAACGGTCGAGCAGTTCGAAAAAGTCTTGCCGCGCGCTCATTTTGTGCAGGCGAAAACTTATTACGGCGGCGGCTTGTGGTACTCGCTTCCGCTCGATTACGCTAAATATGGGGAACTCTTCCGGAAATATAACTACCGAGGCTTCGTTTCGCTCGAGTTCGAGGGAAAAGAAAACCCGGCGACCGCGATTCCGAAGAGCTTGGCCCTGTTGCGCGAAAACTTGTATTTTAACGAATAATCTTATCAAATCGCACAGGAAAAAGGAGCGCCGATGAAAACGACGCGCGGAAAATTATTGGCTTTATTGGCGACGACGGCGTTTTGCGTCGCTCCGTCGACTTTTGCGCAGGACGCGCCGACGCTGCCCGAGGGCGTCTCGGTGAAGTTCGAGAAAACGGAGAACCAACCGGCGGTCGCGATCGCGACGGTCGACGGTGCTGAAACGCGAATCGAAGCGTTCGAGCCGCTCGACAAATTGCCGGAGCAAGTCCGCGAATACGTCCGCGCCGAGTGGACGAAAACCGGCGAATTCCCGGCCAAAACGATCAAAGTGGAAGTCGACGTTACCGACGCGCCGGAAGCCGCCGAGTGGGCCGAGTCCGCGAAAAACCGCCTGATTTACTGGTTCCCGAAAATCGTCGAAGCGCTCGACGGAAAAGACGCGGTCGCCAAAATTCCGGACGATTATACGATTCGCTTGGTCTTTAAAAATATGGACGGCGTCGCGTACGCGGCGGGGCGCGAGATCACCGTTTCGAGTAATTGGATTAAAAAGAGCCCGAACGATTTCGGCCTCGTCGTTCACGAAGCGACGCACGTCGTGCAAGCGTACCGTCGCGGCGAATTTTGGACGACCGAAGGAATCGCCGACTACGTTCGCTATTACGTTTCGGAACCGCGTTCGCGCAACCATTGGCGCATCGACCCGAAACGCTCGAGCTACAAACAAGGTTACGGGATTACCGCGACGTTTTTCGATTGGATGATTCGCGAAAAAGACCCCGAATTTTTGATTAAATTGCACCGCGCCCTGCGAGCCCGCAAAAACGGCGAAAAGTTTTTCGCGGAAGAGTATCAAACGACTCCGGACGCGCTTTGGAAAGAATTTGTCGAAACGTTGTAAAACGTTTTCATTGTTATTATTAATACGAACGAGACGATTAAATGGCGAAGATTGGCGTTTTTACGTGTTGGTGCGGCGAGAATATCGCCCGCCACGTGGATTGCGACGCAGTGTCGAATGCCGTGGCTAAGCTCCCCGGCGTTCACTGCAGCCTGAATTATAAGTATATGTGTTCCGAGCCCGGTCAGAATATGATCGCCGAAAAGATCAAGGAACTCGGGCTCACCGGCGTCGTCGTCGCGAGCTGCTCGCCGCATATGCACTTGAAGACGTTCCGCAAAACGGCGGAAAACGCGGGCCTCAATCCGTATCTGGTCGAAATGGCGAACATCCGCGAGCAATGCTCTTGGGTTCACTCCGACCGCGAAATCGCGACCGCGAAAGCGATCGAACTGATCGGAATGGCGGTCGAAAAGGTGCGTCGCAATCACGCGCTCGAGCCGATTAAAGTCCCGGTAACGAAGCGCGCGCTCGTGATCGGCGCCGGCGTCGCGGGGATTCAAGCGGCGCTCGACGTCGCGGCGGGGGGCGTCGAGGTCGTCGTCGTCGAAAAAGAGCCGTCGGTCGGCGGCAAGATGGCGGGGCTCTCCGAAACGTTCCCGACGCTCGACTGCTCGCAATGCATTCTGACGCCGCGCATGGTCGAAGTCGGCCAACACCCGAACATCAAGCTGATGACGTACTGCGAAGTCGAAAAAGTCGAGGGCTTCGTCGGCAACTTCAAGGTAACGATCCGCAAAAAGGCGCGCTACGTCGACATTACGAAGTGCACCGGTTGCGGCGCCTGTTGGAACGCTTGCCCGATGAAGGGGAAAATCGACAACGCGTTCGACTTCAACCTCGGGTTCGGCCACGACAAGAAGCTCGGCAAACGCTCCGCGATTTACGTTCCGTTCCCGCAAGCGGTTCCGGCGCGCCCGACGGTCGACGCGGAAAACTGCCTGCGCCTCAAGAGCATGAAGAACGGCAAAGAGCTTTGCGGTATCTGCCAAAAGCAATGCGCCGCCAACGCGATCAACTTCCACGACCAAGACGAATTGATCGAAATCGAAGTCGGCGCTATCGTCGTCGCGACCGGGTACCAGCTCTACAGCATCGGCAAAGAGCAAGAAAACCCGAACATTCAAGGTTACGCCGAATACGGTTACGGCAAATATAAGGACGTCGTCGACTCGCTCCAATTCGAGCGCATCATTTCGGCGTCCGGCCCGACCGGCGGCGAGCCGTTGCGACCGTCCGACGGGCGCGTTCCGGAGAAGATCGTCTTCATCCAATGCGTCGGGAGCCGCGACAACGCCAAGGGAATTACTTACTGTTCGAAAATCTGCTGCATGTACACCGCGAAACACACGATGCTGTACAAGCACAAGGTTCACGACGGCGAGGCGCACGTCTTCTATATGGACATTCGCTCCGGCGGGAAGAAATACGACGAGTTCGTCCGTCGCGCGATCGAGCAAGACGGCGCGATTTATCACCGCGGTCGCGTTTCGAAGATCGAAGAGCAAATGGTCGACGGCGTTAAAAAGCTGATGGTGTACGGCGCCGACACGCTGTCCGGCAAACCGGTCGTCGTCGAAGCCGACATGGTCGTCTTGGCGTGCGCGATGACGCCGACGACCGGCGCGCCGCAACTGGCGCAAAAGCTGTCGGTCGGGTACGACGAATACGGTTTCCTCAGCGAATCGCACCCGAAACTCCGTCCGGTTGAAACGAACGCGGCGGGCGTTTTCGTCTGCGGCGCTTGCCAAGGCCCGAAAGACATTCCGGAAACGGTCGCGCAAGCGTCCGCGGCGGCCGGCAAGGTGCTCATCATGTTGAGCCAACCGAACCTGACGCGCGAACCGGAAATCGCCCGCGTCGACGAACGCCTCTGCGCGTCCTGCGGCGCCTGCGTCAAAGCTTGCCCGTTCCAAGCGATTACGAAGGAAGAAATTCGCGACCGCAACGGAAATTTGGTCAAAACGACGTCGCGCGTCAACCCCGGTCTCTGCATGGGGTGCGGCACCTGCGTCGCCGTCTGCCCGTCGAAATCGGTCGACCTCATCGGCTTCACCGACGACCAAATT
Organism: Thermoguttaceae bacterium; assembly: GCA_017466305.1. Lineage (GTDB taxonomy): Bacteria > Planctomycetota > Planctomycetia > Pirellulales > Thermoguttaceae > RUG369. Next base: position 7,769 of record JAFTUJ010000099.1, on the reverse strand, counting down.
TACGCGCAAGTCGAGTCGTTGGCCGACTAACGCCGACGACCGGGCGAACTCGAACGCCTCGTCGAAACCGCGTCGAGCGGAGCCGACGGGGCGCTCCGTCGCCAACCGCAAACGGAATAAAACGTTGATTGGCCGACGTCGCCGCGCCGAATCGACGCCGCTTTCGCAAGGAGCGGCGCGACCCGACGGCGACCGAAGCCGCGATTATAAGGACTTATTTTTATGAATTCCGAAACGAAAACAACCGGCGGTTTCGAGCCGAAAATCGTCGCGTTCGTTTGCAACTGGTGCACCTATTTGGGCGCCGACTTGGCCGGCACGAACCGCCTCGAATACCCGGCGAACGTCCGCATCGTTCGTTTGCCCTGCACCGGGCGCGTCGACTTCAACCTCCTCGTGAAGGCGTTCGAGGTCGGCGCCGACGCGGTGCTTGTTTCCGGTTGCCACCCGGGCGACTGCCACTACGCCGCCGGGAACTTCCACGCCCGTCGTCGTTGGGGCCTCTTCCGCGAACTCCTCGACACGCTCGGGATCGACTCGCGCCGCGTTCACTTCTCCTGGATTTCCGCCGCCGAAGGCGCGAAGTTCCAAAAGCTCGTTACCGAGATCGTCGAGAAGACCCGCGAACTCGGCCCTTACGAAGATTACAAAGCGATCGTCGCCGAAAAGTAACGTCGCCCCGCCGCGAAGCACGGTTCGACCGCCGACGGCGACGGCGAACCTCGCGTATCGAATAAAACGATTAACGAGTAAAACGATAAAATATTATGGAAAATCAACTTAGAAACGCGATTCGGAAACTTCTCGAAGAGAAGACCGTCGACGTCGCGATCGGGTACGGACGCGTCGGCGTCGGCGGCGCGGTCGGAGCGGTTTTCGTTACGGATCCGAACGAAGTCGACCGCCTCGTTTGGAACGCCGAATGTCGTCAAAATCTCGCCGTTCACCTTTTGCGCCCGGAAGTGAAAGCGCTCGGCAAACCGGCGATCGTCGTGAAAGGTTGCGACGCTCGCGCCGTCGTCGTGTTGGCGAACGAAGGCCAAATCGAACGCGAGAACGTCGTCGTTGTCGGCGTCGTTTGCGAAGGAATCCAAGGCGCGGACGCGAGCGGCGTCGCGACCGGAACCCTTCTCGATAAATGCGTTACGTGCGTCGAACACGCCGCGCAAAACGTCGATATTTTAATCGGCGACGCCGCGAAGGCCGCCGAACTCGACGCCGCGAACGCGCCGAACGCCAAGACCGCCGGGAAACAAGCGAAGTTGGCCGCGCTTCTCCAAAAAACGCCGGAAGAGCGCTTCCAATATTGGCGCGACGAATTTTCGCGTTGCGTTCGCTGCCACGCTTGCCGCCAAAGCTGCCCGCTTTGCTACTGCAACCGTTGCGTCGCCGACAAAAACCGTCCGACGCGCATTGACACGTCGGCCACGCTCAAAGGGAACTTCGCTTGGAACATCCTGCGCGCGTTCCACTTGGCCGGTCGTTGCGTCGGTTGCGGCGCCTGCTCCGCCGCTTGCCCCGCCGGGATCGACCTCGATTTGTTGAATTTGACGCTCGCGAACGCCGCCGACGAACAATTCGGTTACGTCGCCGGGAAAGAACTCGGCGCCGCGCCGTTGATCGGGACTTACGCCGAGAACGATAAGGAGGAATTCATCCGATGAGCCAAGTCGTTACGCTGGAACAATTAAAGAAACTGGCCGCCGACAAATTGAGCGCGGGCGCTCGCGTCGTCGCGCCGGTCGTCGACGGCGGTTTGGTTTCCTTCAAAGAAATCTCCGACGCCGCGCAAGCGACGTTCGCGCCGCAAGTTCGCGTTCAGAACTCGATTAAGGAATTTTTCTTCCCGAAGCACGAAGTCATTTTCACCTTCGTTCGCAAGGGAAACGACGTCGAAGTGATCGACGCGCCGGACTTTGAAGACGACCAAATTATTATCGGCGCCCGTCCGTGCGACGCGGCGGCGCTCCCGATTTTGGATCCTCTCTTCGGTTGGGATTACCAAGACCGCTTTTACCAACAACGCCGCGCCAAGACGACGGTCGTTACGTTCGCCTGCAAAGAGACGGACGCGCACTGCTTCTGCGCGGCGGTCGACGGCGGCCCGGACAACCAAGCCGGTTCCGACGCGATGTTGTTCGACCTCGGCGACGGTTCGTTCGAAGTGCGAACGTTCACCGACAAAGGCGCCGCGCTCTTCGCCGGAATCGCGACCGAATCGGACAAAACCGGTTCCGCTTGCGCTCCGCCGACGTGCGATTTCGACGTCGAACAGGTCGCCGTTTGGATCACCGAAAACTTCGGGTCGCCGGAGTGGGAAAAGCTGTCGTTGCGTTGCGTCGGTTGCGGCGCCTGCGCTTACGTCTGCCCGACGTGCCACTGCTTCGACATCGTCGACGAAGGCTCGTACTCGAAGGGCCAACGCGTCAAGAACTGGGACGCTTGCCAAGCCGGCATGTTCACCCTGCACGCGTCCGGACACAACCCGCGCTCGACGCAAGGGAAGCGCCAACGTCAACGTTTGACGCATAAATTCTCGATTTATCCCGGGAAATTCGGCCCTTACCTCTGCACCGGTTGCGGCAACTGCTCGCGTTCGTGCGGCGCGTCGTTCGGCGTTCGTCCGGCGCTCGAAACGTTGAACGCCGACGTCGTTCAAAACCAAGAAGACTAACGAGAATTCGACTCGATTAAAACGCGACGCGCTTCTTTCCGACGGCGCGTCGCGGACACGAAGGAAGAACAATGGAAAATATTTACAAGCCGGACGCGATGGAAGTCCTTGAAGTTACGCAGGAAACGGCGGACGTCAAGCGCGTTCGCATCTGGTTCCGCGATCCGGAAAAAGCGGCGGAGTTCAAGTTCAACATCGGGCAATTCGGCCTTTACTCGGTTTTCGGCGTCGGCGAGTCGACGTTCAACATTTGCTGCTCGAACTCGAAAAAATACATCGAGTTCTGCTTCCGCAAGACCGGGCGCGTTACCGAGCGCATGTGGGACGTCGAGCCGGGCGACACGATCGGCTTCCGCGGCCCGTACGGCAACTCGTACCCGATGAAGGAGTGGGAAGGCAAGAATCTCGTCTTCGTCGCGGGCGGCATCGCGATGCCGCCGATTCGTTGCGCGATTCAATACGCCTTGGAAAACCGCGAAAAATACGGCAAAATCACGATCGTTTACGGCGCGCGCACGGTCGGCGACCTGGTTTGCAAGAGCGAACTCGACGAATGGGCGAAGTACCCGAACGTCGATGTGTTGAAGACGGTCGACCCGGGCGGGGAAACGCCGGATTGGGACGGTCGCGTCGGTTTTGTCCCGACGGTTCTCGGCGAAGCGGGCGTTTCGGGCGACAACTCGGTCGCGCTGGTCGTCGGGCCGCCGATCATGATCAAGTTCTCGCTCCCGGTTCTCGAAAAGAGCGGGTTCAGCGACGACGCGATCTTTACGAGCTTGGAAAACCGAATGAAGTGCGGTCTCGGCAAATGCGGTCGTTGCAACTGCGGTTCGGTTTACGTCTGCAAAGAGGGCCCGGTCTTCACCTTGGCCGACATGAAGGAACTCCCGGACGACTTCTAATCGCCGCGAGCGGTTAGCGTTCCGAGCGAAAAACGAAAAAGCGTCGAGCGAAAACTCGACGCTTTTTTTGTCGGCGCGCCGTCGGGAAAAAGACGACTTCCTATTCTTGCAACGCAAGCGTTTGAACGAGCGCGGTTTGCAGCGGTTGCGAAATGTTGATTCCGCTTTTCTTCGCCTCGTCGTTAAACCGAGCAAGAAGCGTTCGGTTGACGCTTCGCTGTTTGAGCGCGTCGGCGTAGCGAATCATATCGACTTCGACCGCGCAAAGGCGCTCGTTTTCCGCCAACTCGATTTCCGTAATCGGCGACGGCGCCGGAACTTCGACGCCTCGTTTATGCGTATCGTACAAAACGGCGGCGATCGCGTCTTTGGCGTTCGCGACCGCTTCCTCGAACGTTCGTCCGTCCGAATAAGCGTGAAGATCGGGAACGGAAACGCCGTACCCGACGTCGGCGTCGTATTCAAAAACGACCGGGAAAACGTATCTTGCTTTCAACGGCGCCGTTTTCGCTTTGTCCGCGGCGCGTTTGGGGATTGACTTGCGACGATTCATAGGGCGACCTTGCGGGGATTAACGGTTTGTTTTTAAGTTTAACGCGCGTTTAACCCGACGTCAAGCCCGCGTCGGTAAGAAAGAAAAACCGGCGGGAACGCTTAAAAACGCTCTCGCCGGTTTTCGTTGGTCGACGCGTTAAGCTAACGCTTGTCGCCGCTTAGATTTTCGACAGGTCGACGACGAACGTCGCTTGGCGAATCGCTTTCGAGCGCGGGTCGAAGACGCGAATTTCGACTTGAACGCTCTTGAGCGGAACGTCGTAAGGCGGCGGGTAATTTTGGAGCTGCGCCGAAGTCGGGGTTGCGTCGAGCGGAACGTCGGCGAGCGAACCGTTCGCGAGTCGCGTATAACCGGCGACGGTCGCGGACATATAATCGTCGTAAAGGTAAAGGTCGCGTTGGTACTGCTCCGTCCAAGTGTCGTAAACGCAAGGGAGGAAGAGCGAGTTCGTATAATCCGACCAACGCCCGAAAGAGCGCAAGTCGTTCGGGTCGTCGGCGACCGCCTCGCCGCTCGCGACGCCGGAGCCGAGGTCGACGTAAGCGTTTTCGCTCTCGTCCCAAACGCGAACGTTAAAGCTAATAACGTTCGTCAACATGACGTCTTGGTTGAGCGTCAAGTCTTTGTTGTAACCGTTGGCGCGGAGGTCTTCGGCGTTGCGGCGCAGGTCGCCGGTTTCGAAATCGACTTGATCCCAAACGTGCGGCGAATCCCAGTAATTAATGAACGGCGAGTTCGGTTGCGGAAGCGCGTTCGCGGCGTATGTGTTCGCCGGCAATAAGGTCGAGCCGTCCGTCGTGAACGAAAGTTCCTGTTGGAAACCGGCCCAAAACGCGTCGTTCGTCGTTCCGTCGTTGCGGAAACCGCTTCCGGCGCCGCCGGTCGAGTCGACGTCCGAACGCGCCGCGCCGTTGAAGGAACCGTCGGCGATTTTTACTTGCGAGTCGCGAGCGTCGCTGTGTCGCCCAAACGGAGCGCCCGCGCGGAAATTCGGGCCCGCGCTTTCTTGGAGCGTCGCCGTTCGGAGCCAATACCAAGCGCCGTTCGCGCCGTGCAACGGGAAGGGGCCGCGTTCCAAATTGGAATTATCCGGGTGAAGCGCTTGACCGCAGGCGTTCCAATAGAAGTAGCGGTTTTCGCGGTTCGAAAGGTCGCCGAGCGTGTTCGCGACGAGAACGCCGTTCGCGCCCATATGAACGGAAACGTCGTAATATTGGTAAAAACCGAAGCCGTGTCGCACGTTCTCGTAAGCGACGCCCGCGAACGGGGAATCGGAAATGAAAGACGCCTGTTTCAACGCTTCAAAGCTCTCTTGCAAGCGTTCGTTCGAGACGAGCGGCAAAACGCGGCGGTAGAGCGTCGTTCCGCGAACGAACCAGATAATTTCGGCGTATTCCGATTCGATCGTCGTCGGGACGCCGTCGACGATTTGCTTGCCGACGACGTTTCCGGAAGCGTCGAGAACCGATTCGTAAACCGGTTCGATAAAACGTCCGCGGAACGGTTGCCCGTCCGGCGCTTTCGCGGTGAAGGAGAGAATATCGTCGAGGTCGCCGACCGTCGTGTCGACCGCTTCCGCGACGCCGTTCGCGTCGACGTCGTTCGTCGTTTGGAAGCGTTCCAAGTCGATCGCGACGTCGCCGACGGCGAACGGATTCCCGCCGTTTCCGGCGGGCGCGGCCGGCGCGACGCGGTCGAACGGGCCGCCCATCCCTTCGACGTAACAGAAGAACCCTTCGTCGCGGCGGGAGTTGCGCGGCGGGGCGAGCGTTACCGACGTCGCTTCGAGGTCGGCGGTCAAGCGGTTTTTCGCGTTGCGCAACGCGTTCGACATTTCCATCGAACTCATCGTTTCGTTCATCGAGCCGCCGACGTTGCTGAAGATGCGGGCGACCGCGTACATCAGCGTCAGCGCCAACGTGATCGACGTCAAAATTTCGAGAAGCGTAAAACCGCGGCGCGGCGACAGGGCGTTCGATCGGCGGGAAAATAAGCTCTTGGTCATCGTCTTGTTTCGCTCCGTTGCTGGTTCAACTCGGCTTCCGAACTTGCGAGGGAACGAACCGGCGAAACGACTCGAAACCTTTCCCGGCGTCGCGAAGACGGCGGAAACGGCGAGACGGCGGCGCGTCCCGACCCGGCGACCGGCGAAAAAAGCGCGGTCGGCGGAAACCGGAAGTTGGTTCGACGCTTGCCCGCCGGACGTCCCGGCGTTCGTCGAAGAGTTGGCGAGGCGACGTTTAGACGCTCGGCGACGGCGCGGCGTTCCCAAGTTTCGCGTTCCCGGCGTTTGTTTTTGATCGTTTTTAACGCTTTTAACGTTTCTTTTAACGTTTTTCTTGGCGTTCCTTTTAACGCTTGCGGCGGTCGACGGCAAATCGAGCGGCGAAGCGGAGCGTCCAACGGCGACGAAACAACGTCGGCGACGTTAAAACGCGCAAAACGGGGGAAATAGCGAAACTCGGAAAGCGGGCGCGGCGCGACCCGAAGCGTCCGAAAACGTTCCGACTCTATTTTAATCTTTTTTCGCCTTTACGTCTACCGATTTTCGCGCCGTTCCTCGATTTTTTTCGATTTTATTTCCGTTTTTACGTCGTTTTTTCCGCGCCGTCGGAATTTGTCGGCGTTTTTTGGTTGACAAAGGCGTTTGCGTCCGGTATCCTTAACGTTGCGACGCGGAAATTTTTAGCGTTGAAAACGTCGACCGCGCTTGCGGCGGAAGTCGGAACGCGTCGCGACCGGCGTTTCTCGCTCGCCTTGACGTCGGCGCGTCGGGGCGTCGGCCAAGAATGCGGGCGAGGAATGCGGGCGAGGAAAGTTCGACAAAATCTCGACCAAGAAAGGCGAAAATAATGAAAACGCGTTGGTTCTCTTGGATGTTGGCGTTAGCGGCGGTCGCGCTCGCTTCGACCGGAAACGCTTGGGCGGCGGAAGCGGCGAAGGCTCCGTTTGCGCTCGACGGCGCTTACGCGACCGGCGTCGCGGCGGCGGAAACGAAAGTCGACGGCGACGTTTCGGCGACGCGGTACGTCGCGGCGGACGGCAAGTTGGCGGTCGACGTGCGCGTCCGAACGTTCGACGGCTTCCCGGTTCGCGAAATTGCGACGTCGCTGACGAACCTCTCCGCGACGGAGCCGACCGACGTCGTTCAAAATTTGCGCGTTTTCGCCGATTCGTTCGCGCTTCCGAACGCCGACTCGACCGCGACGCTCGACCTGCTCCGCGGCTCGACTTGCGTTCCGGAAGACTTCGCGCCGTGGAATTTCGCGGTGAAACCGGGCGAAGAAAAGACGTTCGCGACCCCGAGCGGGCGGTCGTCGAGCGAATTCACCCCCTTTATCGACGCGAGTTTCGGCGACAAAACCGGGGCTCTCTTCGCGATCGGTTGGACCGGCGACTGGAAAGCGCGCTTCGCCAACGAAGGCGGTTCCTTGCGCGTCGAACTCGGAATGGAGCGTTGCGGAATGAAGCTCAACCCGGGAGAAACGCTCCGTCAGCCGTCCGTTTTGGTTTTTGAACGCGACGGGAAAACGCGCCGCGAATTCAAAACGGTCGTCCACCGCTTCATGCGCGAACATATGTCGCCGCGCGACGCGAAGGGCGAAATCGTTCCGCCGATTCTCGCGATCACCGCCGG
>JAFTUJ010000098.1 GCA_017466305.1 Thermoguttaceae bacterium | reverse complement strand
TCGATTTGGCGAACAACGGCTTGCGCTTGCGCCAACGCGGCTTCGGGGGAGAGCCCCTCTTCGCGTTGGAGCGCCTCGGCGTAAGATTGGACGAACCCGTCGGATCCCGTCGCTTCGCCGTCGTATTGTTCGGCGCCGCGAATGTTTTGCTCGGCGACGGCCAACGCGCGCTCGGCTTTCGCCTCTTCAATTTGGCGTTGCGCTTTGAGCATCCGCTGCTGCGCCAACGCGATCTTGCGGACGCTCGCTTCGCCGGAGCGTTGCGGAACGACGATGATGACCGGGCGCAGGTCGCAGGCGAGTTCGAGGCGCTTCTTTTTCGGGCGGAGCGCGGTCGATTCCGGGTCCGGAATATCGACGACGACCGTGTAGGCGCGGTACTTCGAGCGACCGTCGGCGCCGTCGACGAGTTTGCCGCCGTATTTTTTCATAATCTGATCGATTTTCGGGTTCAGCTCGATTTGACCGTTCGCTTGCTCGACGCCGTAGGAGTCGAAGGAACCGATCGTAACGAAGCTGCAGTCGCGGTCGTGAAACTCCCAAGCCTCGACGCCGGCTTTGCGGAGCGCTTCGCAGAGAGCGGCGGCGCGGAGCCCGGCGTATTGCAGGCGGCTCTTCATTTCGTCGGTTTTCGGGCCCTGCGTGTTTTTGTACATCGCGACGTCGCCGGAGAAGGTCGCGATTCGGACGGTGTACAGCTTATCGTTGTTCAAGAGGCTGTATTTGCCGTCGGAGTTCAACTTTTCGACGTAAGAGTCGACGATCCCTTTTTGGCTGAAAAATTCCTTCGGAAGGAGGGGGTTAGGAACCGCGAACGCGCCGCCCATCGGGCCGTAACCGGCGTATTTTTGGTCCTTTCGCGCCATCTCTTGGAATTTTTGCGCGAGCGCTTTGCTCGGCGCGTCGTCTTTGAGCGATTCCGGTTGGCAGCGTCGCAGACGTTCGAGCGTCTTTTGAAGTTCGAGGTCGTCGCCGACCGGATACCCGCCGACGAGCACCGCGTATTCGACGTTTTGCGCCGTTTGGTAGTGGAAGTTTTTCGCCGCGTCGACCTCCGCCGAGAACGCGTCGAGGTTGCGGCTCGGGTCGAATTTGAAGACGAACGCCTCCATTTTATACGCTTTGCGGAGTTCGTAGGCGAGTTTCTTCGCGCGGTACGCCGCTTTTTCGTCGGAGAACTTCGCCGCCATCGCGAACCAGTTCCCGTCGGAGTCTTTCAGAAAGTAGTCTTTTTTCGGATCGGCTTCGACTTTGGCGGCTTTACCCATTTGAGGGAAAGAAAATTGCCCGAAACCGACCTCCGTTCCGCCGCAGACTATTGCAAGGAACAGAATATATTTTAAACTGGAACGAAACGGTTGCATAAAACGCCCTTGAGGGGTTGCGTCGCGACGTCGAAAAACGCCCTCCTTGGCGCGCTTCGACGACGCGGCTGAACGAACTCGATCGAAAAGCGAACGATTGTTCGACGACGCCGGTTTTGAGGATTTTAACGCCTAAACGCGCCGCTTCGCCTCCTTGCGAAGGAACGGTTTTAGCGAAAATGCCGATTTTAACGTCGACGCTAAACGCGCCGACCGGACGAGTCGAACAAATCGCGTATATATCGTATCGGTCGAAACGACGACGCGCTTTAATCTTGTTTTAACGATAATTCCGATTTCGCGGCTCCGCGACGTTTCCCGGCGAGTCCGAACGGCGAAACGGAGCGGGAAAAGGCGGCGAAAACGGACGCGTCGGGCAAACGGAAAACTAAGAAGCGACCGAGAAAATTTTTTAAAAATAACGATTTTGAGGAGCCGCGTATGAGCGAACCGCTCTTTCCGCCGTTGAAAATAGGCAAATTGCACTTGGGAACGCCGATTATTCAGGCGCCCCTTTCCGGATATTCGGACGCGCCGATGCGGCGGTCGGCGCGCAAATTCGGGGCGTCGTTCGCGCTCTGCGAGGTTTTTCTCGACCAATTTATTTTAAACGTTTCAAAAAAGAATAAATCGCGACTTTATTTGGCGACCCGCGACTCCGACAAGCCGTCCGGCGCGCAGTTGATGGGCTCGTCGTCGGACGAATTCGTCCCGGCGGCGCTGAAATTGCTCGAATTCGGGTTCGACTTGATCGATTTGAACTTCGCTTGCCCGGTGCGCAAGGTCGTCGGGAAGAGTCGCGGCGGTTTTTTAATGTCGGAGCCGGAGCGGGCGGTCGAGATCGCGCGCCGGGTGCGGGAGGCGGTTCCGGCGGACGTTCCGGTAACGGCGAAATTGCGGCGCGGCTTCGACGATTCGCCGAAGAGTCGCGAGTCGTTTTTCGGGCTGCTCGACGGCTTGCTCGACGTCGGCGTCGACGGCGTCGCGATACACGGACGGACGGTGTTGGAGCGTTACGCCGGCGTCGCGAATTGGGATTTCTTGCGCGAAGTTAAGGAATACGTCGCGATTAAGCGAAATCGTCCCGATTTTACCGTTCTCGGGTGCGGCGACCTTTTCGACGAGGCGACGATCGTTCGGCGAATGCGGGAAAGCGGCGTCGACGGCGTCGCGCTCGCTCGCGGAATCATCGGGAACCCTTGGCTTTTCGAGCGGGCGAAAGCGGCGGTCGAAGGGCGTCCGATTCCGGCGCCGCCGACGTTGGCGGAGCAAAAGGCGACGATCGCGGAACATTTTAGCGCCGCGCTCGAGCTGTACGGCGAACGACGAGCCGCGACCGAAATGCGCAAGTTCGGCGTCGCGTACGCGAAACTTCACCCGAAAACCGAGGAAGTGCGGCTGGCGTTCGCGACGTGCAAAAGAGCGGCGCGCTGGTTCGAGATTTTGGACGAGTTTTATCGAGATTAACGCTTTTGTTGATTTTAACGGCCGGGCGATTCGGTCGCGGCGGTTGAGCCGGCGTTGAAAAGCGTCGAACCGTCGAACGCCCGAAGAGAAAACCGAGTCCGCCCGTTGTCGCTTGCGAGCGTCGGCGGAGTCGGGCGGTTAACGTCGAGCGCTTTGCGGAGCGCGAAAGGAGACGAAAAAGATGCGTTGGAACTCTCTATTAATATTAATGACAAGTTGCGCGCTGGCGACCGGCGCCGGAGCGTTCGAAACGACGGCGTCGACGGCGTTCGCGGCGGGGCTCGGAGCGGGAAACGCGGCGAACGCGAGCGCCGGTTTAAACGATTTTAGCGGTTTTGACGGCGCTGAAAACGGCGTTGGAAGCGTCGGAAGCGTTGGAAGCGTTGGAAGCGGCGAAAACGGCGGGCCGGTCGTCGACGTCGACTCGCCGAGCGCGGCGCGGGCCCGCTGGAACGCGCTCGATTTCGGCGTCGTCGCGAGCGAAACGGTCGACTCGACCGCGGCGTTGCAACGGGCGTTGAACGTCGCCGGGGAAGCGGGCGGGGGCGTCGTCGAGTTGCCGAGCGGGCGTTTTCGTTTCGACGGAACGCTGACGATTCCGACCGGGGTGACGCTCGCCGGAACGTACCGCGTCGCGCCGTCGGTCGTCGAGAAAGACGAGAAGCCGACCGGAACGACCCTCTTAACGTACGCGAACCGCGGGAAACCGGACGCCGCGCCCTTTATCGAGTTGAAGGGCTCGAACTCCGCTCTCGTCGGCGTCGTCGTTACTTATCCGGAATGGCGGCAAACGGACGTTCCGCCGGTTCCGTATCCGCCTTGCGTCGCGTCGGAGAACTCGACCGCGGTCGCCGTCGTCGACTGCTGCCTCTTGAACCCTTACGAAGGAATTCGCTTTCATTTGGCGCATCGGCACCTAGTGCGGAACGTTACCGGGTACCCGATCAAGCGCGGGCTTTACGTCGACGAGTGTTACGATATTGGAAGAATCGAGAATATTCATTTTTGGCCGTTCGGTTTGATTTATAAGCCGGACGACCCGTTTTGCGAATGGATTAATATTAACGGCGTCGCGTTTGAATTTGCGCGGACTGATTGGCATTATGTAACGAATACGTTTTGTTTTGGATACGGTCGCGGATATTCGTTTGTCGACGCGGGAAAAGGCGGGGCGAACGGGAACTTTTTGGGGATCGGCGCCGACTCTTGCCGTCGCGCGGTCGTCGTCGAACAATCGCAAAAACAGGGGTTGCTAATAACGAACGGCGAGTTCGTCGGGCGTTGGACGAGCGAAGATTCGGTCTGTTTGGAGATCGGCGAGAAGAACGAGGGCGCCGTCATGTTGACGAACTGCTCCTTTTGGGGGCCGGTCAAAACTTGCGTCCTTTCGAACCAACCGCTCGGACGGGTAACGCTTAACTCTTGCGTTTTCGTTAATTGGGACGAAGTTCACTCGGCGAAGGCGAAGAACGGCGCGCCCGCGATTCAAATCGACGCCGGTCGCGCGACGATTCAAGGGTGCGCGTTCGAGAAGTCCGGGACGCACGTCCTCGTTTCGGAGAAGGCGGCGAACGTCGTCGCGGTCGGGAACCAAGCGCCGGGCGGTTTCCGGTTGATCGGGCCGAAGTCGGCGGCGAAGGTTCAAACGGCGGCGAACGAACTCGACCCGATGGCGGCGGAGCCGAACGCGAAGGAGAATTATCGGTTCGCGCTCGGAACGACGAACGACGCCCGCTTCGTCGACGGTTGGTTCAACGCCGAAAAAGACGGCGAAGGCCGAACGTTCCG
>JAFTUJ010000097.1 GCA_017466305.1 Thermoguttaceae bacterium | reverse complement strand
TCTCGGCGCCGTTCGGGCGTCGCGCGTTTTCCTGAGCCGAGGCGGCGATTCGCGCGCTTGGAAGGCTCAAATCGCCGCTTCGTTTTTAACGATTAGAGGAATTTTTTGTAGTCGCCGACCATCGGGACGCTCGGGTGAGCGTTCGGGCCGAAGTAACGCAAGCCGACCAACGGTTCCGAACCCGTGTTGACGATCTCGACGCCCTTCGTCGCCGCCGTCGCGGTGATGAAAATTTCGTCGTCCGGCTCTTCGCCGAAGCGAATCATGTTCGGCGACTCGATCGCGAGCTTGCCCATCGTCCCGCGACCTTGCGTCGTGATCCAGCCGCTCGCCGCGCCGTCTTTCAGGACGCAACGGCAACCCGGCATGACCGTCAGCTCTTTCGCGGTGAAGAGCTGCTTGCCGTCGATTAAGCCGTAAACGATCCACTTGTCGACGTAACCGCCGTTCGGGTCCGATTTTTCCGCGTCGACGATCGGTTCGAGGTAGTTGTGTTCCTTGAAATACGGGTCGACGTTCTTTTCCCAGTCGAGCTGCTCGACGATGAAATCGAGATCGAATTTCTTGTCGTCCGGAACGTTTTTCACGAGCAAGTCCCACGGAATCGCGTCTTTGTCCGTCAGCGATTGGAACATGCCGAACACGTCGGAGCCCCATTGCGGTTCGTACGTGCAGACCGAACCCGGCGCGTGGAGGACGCCCGCCGGAATAATCCAGCCGGTTCCCGGTTTCAGACGGTACGCCTTCGCCAAGTCGAGAATGCCGTTGTCGCCCTTGTTCCAGTCTTCGAGGCACTTGCGGACTTGCGCTTTCGTCGTGCCCGGTTCGAGGCCCATGAACGTGTAGTCGAAGCGGTTTTCCGCGGCGTTCAGTTGCGGCGGATAGTAGTAGGCTTCAGGTTTGCCGTCTTGACCGGTCAGCTTCGCGTCCTTGTCCATTTGGTGCATGTGGTGCGGGAGCGGGCCGAGGTTGTCGAAGAATTTCGAGAAGACCGGCCAACGACGGTGCGCTTCCCAAATCGCGTCGCCGACGACCGCGCCTTTGCCTTCTTCGACCGCGTCGCGGAGGAGGAAGCGTTTGCCCGCGACGCGGACGTAGCTGAGCCCTTCGTCTTCGGCGCGACCGGCGTTTTCCGCTTCAGTCGTGCTGGCGAACCAACGTTCGTCGATTCCGCCGCGGTCGAGGCCGAGCGCGTACCAGTCGGTCGGCGCCAATTTGATGCGGCGGCCCGGTTTGCAGAAGACGCGCGGAACCCAGTTCGGCGTCAAACGGAGAAGACCGTCGCCTTCTTCCATCGCTTGAGCGAGCAGAGCCGGAATCTCGCCGGACGAAGCGACTTGCGAACGACTGAACGTAATCATCGGAAACCTCCTTCAACAAAGGCAAGGTAAAAAAAGCGGAAAAAACGGCGACGCTCCGCCCGACGGAAAACCGAGTCGAGCGTCGGAAACGACGCGCTTTCCGACGGAAAACCGAGTCGAGCGTCGGAAACGACGCGCTTTTCGACGCCGAAACAACGCTCGACGCCGCGCTAATCATTAATAATAAGGGGAAAAATCGCCGATTCGCGTTAACGTTTCTATTAATATATTGGCAAATAACGGTAAAATCGGGCGAAACGGGGCCGGGACGAACCGAACTTCGCCGACTTCCGAACTCGCCGTCGGGGAAGAGGAAGGCGCGAACGGTCGAGCGGGCCGCCGTCGTTAAGCGTTATTATGAACGATTCGGGCGCCGACGTCAAACTTTTTCTTCGCTTTTTGCGATTTTTGCGAAAATTTTTCCCGATTTCGCCCTCCGACGGCGCGTTTCGGCGGAAAATGGGAGGATTGGGCGAAACGGGCGGTTTTGGCGGTCGGGCGACGGCGCGAAAAGGCGGGGAATAGGGAAACAGGGACGAATCGGGCGGTTTTGCCGCTTCGTCGACCGGAACAAAAAACGCCGCTCGACGGGACGCGTCGAACGGCGAAAGGGCGGGAAACGGAGCGCGTCGGCGTTCGACGCGGCGTTATTTGTCGGTTTTGCCGCTCTTGCCGGTTTTGATGGTTTTGTCGGCGGCGGTCGGCGTTTCCGGCGTTTCCGGCGAACCGGGGGAAGTCGGCGACGTCGGGAAGAAACCGTCGAGAGCGCGGCGCGGCGGCGTCGCCTTCAACCAAACGAAGAGCGAAAGGCCGACGGCGAGGAGCCCGAGACTGACGCACTGCGAAACGGTTAAGCCGGTTCCGAGGAACGATTCTTCGTCGACGCGGATTAACTCGAGACAAAAACGGTTAATCGGATAAAGAATCAAAAGAGACGCGAAGACGAGGCCGTCCCGCTTGACGACTCGCGCGATTCCAAGGAGAACGAGGCAAAGGAGGAACGCCGTCGCCGAGCTGTAAAGTTGCGTCGGGTGAACCGGGCGCGCCGTCGACGGAGCGGGGCGGAAGACGATTTCGCGGAGCTTGCCGGTCGACGCGGTTTTGCCGGTTGGGACGATTGGGGCCGTTTCGGCGGTTTGCGTCGTTTCGCTCTTTTCGCCGGAAGCGTTTTCGGCGGTTTGGGCGTTTTCGGCGGTTTGGGCGGTTTGGGCGGTTTGGGCGTTTTCGGCGTTTTCGGCGTTTTCGGCGTTTTCGGCGTTTTCGGCGGCGGTCGGCGGGTCTTGGACGACGGCCCAAACGTCAAAATCGGGAGAACCGGCCCAAATGTGCAGGAAGAAGTAGAAAACTTGCGCGTTGTTTTCCGGACGATAACGGCGAATCTCGGCGCGGCGCGCTTTCGCGTCGGCGGCGAGGAGACCGCGCGGAACGAGTCCGAGTTCGCAAATTCGAGCGCCGGGGACGATTCCGGCCTCTTCGGCGGCGCTTCCGGGATCGACCGCGGCGACGTAAACCGGCGCGAACGTCGCGGTCGCCAGATTCTTGTGCGCGCCTTTGAGCGGGAGAACGTCTTTTTTCGCGTCGGCAGTTTGCGCGGTTTGGGCGTCTTTGGCGGTTTGTGCGGTTTGGACGGTTTGGGCGTCTTCGGCGGTTTGGGCGGTTGGCGTCGACGTTTCGGGGAGGGCGAGCGTCAAGCCGTAAAGCGAGGTCGTCCCCTCTTCCATTTGGAGCTGGTGCGCCGGACTCCCCGCCGGGAAAACGACGCCCCAAGGCGCGTCGCAAGGGCCGCCGAAGCAGCAGCCGTTCATCAAGCAGCCGATTCGCCCGATCGCGAGACCGAGGAGCAACGCCGGCGCGAAGAGGTCGAGCGTCGCGAGAATCGGGAGTTTTTTCAGCGCCAAGTAAGCGATTACCGCCGCGAGTCCGCCGAGAATCGAGCCGTAAACGACGAGACCGCCGTTCGTAACGTCGACGATATTAATAAGGGTCGCGCCGAACGACGCGGCGCGGACGTCCGGCCAATACTCGACGACGTAAAATAGGCGAGCGCCGCAAATTCCGCAAAACGCGGCGACAAAAACGATTCCAAGGATTGCGTCGGCGGGGTAATTCCAACGCCGCTTCGCTCGCCAAATCGTTAAAAGCGTCGAAACCGTTATCGCCGTCATTAAGAAAACGCCGTATCCGCGGATCGGGAAGCCGTCCGATTCGGCGATTCGCGGGCCGACGACGCGAACGACGAAAGCACCGAGCGCCGTTATCGTCGCGTAAAAAAGGGCGTCGTCCGAACGCTTGCGAAGCGTCGCGCGGAGAACGGCGACCGCGCCGAGGATTAAAATCAGCCAAAAAAGAAGACCGGAGCCGAAAAGCGGGCGCCCGAAAATTTCGGTCGGCAGATAGAAAAGCGTTTGTTTCATTGTTTTTAGTTTTCTTTTTGTTGTTTTTGTCGCGGAACTTCGTTTTTGACGTCAAAAAGGAGGTTCGCGCTCGGGCGAAGGGTTCGCGTCGAGACGGCGGAGCGTCGCGGGCGGAACGAATCGCGTTGGAAGCTCGGGGAAAATAAAAAAAACGCGCAAAATTGGCAAGTCGGGCGCTTTTGACGGCGCGACGGCGCTTGAAATTTTCAATTTTGCCTTTATACTGAATTTTTGCGAAGAAAATCGGGCGGCGCGGACGACGACGGTCGCGT
>JAFTUJ010000096.1 GCA_017466305.1 Thermoguttaceae bacterium | reverse complement strand
ATCGGCAACCCCTTCGGCCTCGAACGAACGATGACGCAAGGAATCGTCTCGAACCTCAACCGAACGATCGGAAGCCCGCAGCAATTCCGCCAAATCAAGGGCGTCATTCAGATCGACGCGGCGATCAACCCCGGCAACTCCGGCGGCGTCCTGCTCGACTCCAAGGGTCGAATGATCGGGATGAACACCGCGATCGCTAGTCGCGTCGGCGAAAGTTCCGGCGTCGGTTTCGCGATTCCGGTCAACACAATTCACCGCATCGCGACGATTTTGCTCGAAAAGGGCGAAGTGGTGCGCGGCGACGCGGGCGTCGTTCAAGTAACCGAAACGGAAGACGGCCTTATCCCGAGTCTTATCGACGAAGGCGGCGCCGCCGACTTAGCCGGTTTGCGCGGCGGAAAACTTGTTATTTCAATCCGACAACGCAACGGAATTCAATATCAAACGCGTCAAGTGAAACGTCCGGAAGGCGGTTTCGACGTCATTTTCGGCGTCAACGGAACCCCGATAAAAACCGGCGAAGACTTCATTACCGCCGTCGAGGAACACGCGCCGGGCGAAACGATCATCCTTAACGTCCTGCGCCGCGGCCAAAAAATCGAGCTGCCCGTCGTTCTCAAATAGTTCGACGTTTATTTAGCCGCTCCTTATCGCCCGTTTTTTCGCTCAACCTCCCATTTTCCCCAGTTTAGCGCGGCGTCGCCCTTGTTCGACGCCGCGTTAAACCAATTTCGCAACGATTACTATTTTCTTGCCGCGATCTTCGTTAACGTTAAAAAATCTTGCAGGACGTTTCCTTTGCGCTCCGTTACGAACGTCCCGACTTTCCGGCTTGAACGTCTCGGCCTTCAAACTTGAACGTCTCGGCCTTCCGATCTGAACGTCTCAGCCTTCCAACTTGAACGTCTCAGCCTTCAAACTTGAACGTCTCGGCCTTCAAACTTGAACGTCTTGACTTCTTAAAATCGTTAAAACCCTAAAATCTCCGACAAAACGCGCAAACCGCTCTTGAAACGTCGTTAAAAATTTGCAATAATGCGGAAAATCCCGGGTTTGAAAGCGCGCTCATGCAGATTTTATCGATTTTACCGAATATACCGTTTTTCCCTTGCCGCCGTCGCTCCTTATTAAGTCGTCGACTTCGCGCTTGCGCTTTGCTCGCGCCCGTTTCGATTTTTGCGCCGCTTTTCTTTCCCGGTTGCGCCGGCGTTCCCTCCGAACCGACGCCTCCTCTTTCGGTCGGAACATACAACGACGCGGCCCCGAATCCGCTCTTTGTGCAAACCGCCGACCCCGATTATCTTTGGAACGCCGTCGTCGACGTCGTCGACAACTACTTCGAAATTGAATTCGAAACGCCAATTCGAGTTTTCGAACGAGAAACGGAAAACGGCGAACGCTTCACCTCGCGCGCCGAAGGTCGAATCGATACGAAACCGACGATCGCCGCCGGCGTTTTAGAACCTTGGCGCAAAAACTCCGTCGCTTGCGAGGACCGTTGGTTGGCGACTTTTCAAACCATTCGCCGTTCCGCGGTCGTTAGAGTCGTCCCCGACGCCGCAGGTTACCTAATCTACCTTTCCGTTTATAACGAAATTGAGGATTTAAAGACGCCGATGGGGGCGACGATCGGGTTCAATCAAAACTTCATCGACGATTTTTCGCAACTAACGCAACCGGTGGGCGAACGCGCCGCGTCGCGAGGTTGGATTCCGACAGGTCGCGACGCCCGCCTCGAAAAACGTATGCTCGAAGAAATCGCTTGGCGACTCGGCAATCCGCCGACGCTTTTACATCAATCGCCCCCGCCGACTCCTTAACATTAACCCTAAAATTAACGCTTAAAATTAACGCGGTTTTCTTTGCTCGCGTCTCGAAAACGTCGCGAGAAGAGAAAACCGTTCGTTTTTACTTCTGACGCCGATGTTTTCGAGACGTCAATCATTATTCTAACGAAAAATTCCGTCTCCAAAACAGCGACGCCCCAATCTCTTCGCAACTTCCGAAAGCGAACCCGACGCTAAACGACAACGCCCCTATTAAACTCGTCGCTTTATATCGAATTTGACGAATTTAATAAGGACGTTCCTTGTTGCTCGATTCCGTCTTTAACGATCGCGTCAATAATTCAGCGCTTCGTCTTCCCAATTAACGGTTTCACTCTCCTTTTTTTCGCCGTTTCTCGGCGTCGAGTCGTTTTTTTCTTTTGCGTCGGCGTCGTTTCGTCGCTTGCGTCCGGCGGCTCTAACGGCTCGAAGTTTCAGGTGGATGTTCCGAATTCTGCGAATCAAATTTGCTTCTTCCTCAATTTCTTGTTCCAGAAGGCTCAATTCGCTCAAATATTCGTCGCTCGCCGAAAAATCGCCCGTCGTTTCCCAGCAATCTTCAACGATCTGCTCGTAAGCGCGGTCTTCCAGCGAGACAAACTCCGCTTCTTGATCCGAAACGGAACGTTTCGCAACGCGTTCGGACGTCATTTTAGCTTCAAAAAACCGATTACCGTCCTCTTGAAGCATTCCGCCGTCGACGCTTCGTCCGTTCGCTTCTTCCCAAAGTCGCGAACCGTCGTCGGCGCCAACGATTGGACGACGAGTTTTTGAAGTCGATTTGGAACGCGTTTTCGCTTTTTTTCCGCGTTCTCTCGACTCTTTTTTCCCTTCGCCGCCGTTCGTTCCTCCGTCGTCGCCAAGTTCGAAAAGAAAACCTTCGTTAAAATATTCCGATTTTAACGCCTCAAAAACGCATTCTTCGGGCTTTTGCTCGCTTTTTTCCGCTTGGCAATCTTCGCCGTTTCCTTTATTCTCGCCAATTTCGCCAATCGTTTCAAACGCGTTCGACGCTAAATACGCGTCGTCCTCTTCAATCTTTGCGATCTCCGCAATTTCTTCAATCCCCGCGACTTCCGCGACTTCCGCAATTTCTTCAATTCCCGCGACTTCCGCGACTTCCGCAACGCCCGCGCTTTCCGCAGTTCTTTCGTCTCCCGCAGTTTCTTCAACTTCCGCAATCTCCGCAATCTCCGCAATCTCCGCAATCTCCGCGTTTTTGGCGTTTTTGGCGCTCGTCTTGCGCCCCTCGGTTTCTCGCCGTTCCTTCAAAGCGTCGGCGCGTTCCCAACGGTCGACGGCGTTCCCCCCCGACGCGTCGCCTTCGTCTCTCTTTTCCTTCGCGCCTTCCCACTTCCGCAAATT
>JAFTUJ010000095.1 GCA_017466305.1 Thermoguttaceae bacterium | reverse complement strand
CCAGGTCGCGGATATTGTCGATCAGCGTTTGCGCCGCCCGAGCGATTCCAAGTTCGCGGCGCCCATGACACCCGATATGCATCGCAACCTTTTGCGGGAAACGCGCGCCGAAGTCGGTCTTTTTCAACACGTCGACAAGGAACTCCGACAACTCGAAAACGCGAGCGCCGACCGCGACCGCAGGGGAATTCGGGTCGGCCTCTTTAAAAAAGACGCGGCACATCGCGGCGCAAGCCGACGACGGCGTTACAATCCAGCGGTATTTTTCGAAAACGCGGCCGAATTGCGCCATCACCTTGCGAGCGTCGTCCCAATAACCGGAATTGAACGCCGCTTGCCCGCAACACGTTTGGTCTTCCGGGTAAACGATCGGAACGTTCAACTTCTCCAAGATTTTGACGGTCGCGACGCCCGCTTCCGGGAAAAATTGGTCGACGAAACAAGGAATGAAGAGCGCGACCTCTTCGCCCTTATATTCCGGATAATCCCAAGTCGGGACGGCGCGTTCCAACGCTTCGATCATCTTTTCTTCTCCTCGTTTCCTCGGTTTATTTTACCCAATCTTCCCCAATTCAACATTAAAAGCGTTCCCGCTCCGCCGCCGACGGTTCAAAACGTCGACGGCGAAAGGAAGCGCGGAACGCGACGCCGCGTCAGTTGCAGCCCGTCGCGGCGATTTCCTTGTCGGCGACGTCGGTTCGATACCAAGAACCTTGCCAAGAAATCTTCGAAACGGCTTCGTACGCCTTGCGTTTCGCGTCGGCGACGGTATCCCCGAGCGCGACGACGTCGAGAACGCGCCCGCCGTTCGTCAAAACTTCGCCGTTTTCGCCGAGTTTCGTTCCCGCGTGAAAGACCTTGACGTCCGGGAGTTTCGCGGCTTCTTCAAGCCCGGAAATTTTACGTCCTTTGACGTAGGCGCCCGGATAACCTTCGCTCGCCATCACGACGCAAACGGCGGCGCGCTTTTCCCATTCGAGCGGTTCGAGGGTCGCCAAGCGTTCGTCGATCGCCGCGGAAAGCACGTCGACCAAGTCGGTTTTCAAGCGGAACATCAGCGGTTGGCATTCCGGGTCGCCGAAACGAGCGTTGTATTCGAGGACGCGCGGGCCCTGCGGCGTCATCATCAACCCGGCGTAGAGAACGCCCTTAAACGGCGTGTCCATACGGTTTAGCGTAAAGACGGTCGGCAACAGCACTTTTTCTTCGATCCAGTGCAGCTTGCGATCGTCGACAAGCGACGCGGGGCAGTACGCGCCCATTCCGCCGGTGTTCGGGCCCTTGTCGCCGTCGTAAGCGGCTTTATGGTCTTGCGCCGGTTGGAGGGTAACGATCGTATGACCGTCGGTGATCGCCAAGACGCTCGCCTCTTGCCCGGTCAGCCGTTCTTCGATCAGGAAACGAGCGCCGGCGTCGCCGAATTCGCGGTCTTCGGCGATTCGCTTCACCGCGTCGAGGGCTTCCTCTTTATTGTCGCAAACGACGACGCCCTTCCCGGCGGCGAGCCCGTCCGCCTTGACGACGAACTGCGATTCGCGCCCGGAGTAAATGAAGTTCGTCGCGTCGCGAACGTTGTCGAACGTTTGACTGCGCGCCGTCGGAACGAGCGCTTTGTTCAGAACTTCCTTGCAGAAGACTTTGCTTCCTTCAAGTCGCGCGGCCTTTTGGTTCGGCCCGAACGCTTTCAAGCCTTCCGCTTCGAACGCGTCGACCAAACCGGCGGAAAGGGGCGCTTCCGGGCCGACGACCGTAAAGGCGACCTTCTTTTCCTTCGCGAACGCGATCAGCGCCGGGAAGTCTTTTTCGCCGATCGCGACGTTTTCCGTCTTCGCTTCCGTCGCCGTTCCGGCGTTCCCCGGCGCGACGTAAACTTTGCTAACTTTCGGGCTTTGCGCTAATTTCCAAGCCAACGCGTGCTCGCGTCCGCCGCTTCCGACGACCAAAATTTGCATTCTTGTTTCCTTATCGATAAATATTTTCAACCGCGTACGACCGCGTCGATTCGCGAAATTTCGACGACGCCTCCGGTCGGCGCCGCGACGCTCGAGATCGCTCGAACCGCCGCGCGCTCTATACGTCGATTATAATCGTTTTTCGTTCGTTTGAAAACGGGCCGCGCCCGAAAAAAAGCGAGTTTTGCGCTCTTTTTTCCTTCCTTTTTTTCCGCGAAACGTCAACCGCGGTTAAAGAACGCCGAAATCTCCGGCCAAAACGACCAAATAATCGTAAACGGCCCAAAAACGAAGAGCCAATAGGCAAAATAGTGAAGCTTTCCGGCCTTGAGCCAACGCATCAAATAAATCAGCGCGACCAACCCGACGCCAAAACTAACCGCCGCGCCCAACAAATAAAGCGAAAGGAGCGGGTCGCTTTGCAGGTTGAACGATTGGCCCGCCTCTTTATAATCGCCGATCATATCGACGATTTCGAGGAACGCGCCGCCGGCGATCACCGGAATCGACAATAGGAACGAATACGTCGCCGCCGTTTCTCGGGAAAGTTTGCGCAAGACGCCCGCCGCGATCGTCGAACCGCTCCGCGAAATTCCCGGCAACACCGCGCAACCTTGGATAAACCCGACGAACAACGCGTCGCGCCAAGAGGTTTGCTCGATCGTTTTGCCGTCGGAGAAGGCGTTCGCTTCGCCCTCGTCCTCCGCGCTCAAACGTTCCGCTTCTTCGAGGTATTCGTCTTGCGCCGACTTTTTCTTTCCGCGCACCAACGTCAACAAGAGAACGCCGGTAATAATAAAGCAAAAACCGGCGACTTTCGGACTGTCCAAAAGCGGGTCGGCGAACTTTTTCATCGCCAAACCGATCGCGACCGTCGGAATCGTCCCGACGACGATCAGCCCCAACGTCCGCGGCGTCTTGCAAAACGCGTCGTAAATCTGCCGCCAAAAATAAATCAACACCGCGCCCAACGTTCCGGCGTGCAGCAAAATGTTCAACGTGAACATTTTCTCTTCGTCGAGACCCGACGAATCTTTGAACAAAATGTTCCCCAAAACGGTCAGGTGCCCGGAAGAACTGATCGGGAGGAATTCGCCGATCCCCTGCACGACCGCTAAAAACAGAATTTTAATCGCGTCCAAATCCATATGCGCTCCACTCCTTGAACGTCGTTTCGCCGCCCTTTTTGCCCTAAACGTTCGCGCTCGCCGCCGACGTCCGTTCAAGCGATCCGTTCAAGCGAGCCAACGCCGACGTTTGCTCCTAGAATCGACCAACCGCGCCGCCGAACTTGCGCCGTTTTCGCCAACTTTTTCACTTGCCGCGTCGAAACATTTTCGATCGTTCGAGTAAAAAACCCGTTTCCGTCTTTGATAACGGAAACGGGTTTCGATTTACGTTCGACGCGTTATCGCGTCAACTTTCGCGAATCAGTTGGCTTTCGGCGCGCGTTGCCGGAAGTAGTAATCGCTCGTTTTTCCTTCCGAAACCGGCGCGGCCTCGGCGTCCGGAATATACGTCGGCGCGACAAGGCCCGGGGAACGCGGCGCCGGTTCTTCGGTTCGCGTGTAAATCGGCGCGACCGGGGTATCGGAAACGGTCGTCTCCGGAACGCCGTTTTCAAGGGTCGAAATGCCGCCTTCGTCCTTATATCGGGTAACTTGCGCCGGTTTCTTGTAACCGACGCGAACCAAGAAGTCGCTCAACGTCATCGTGCGAACGCCGTTTTCCTTCGCGGAGTCGAGGAAGTTTTCGCGCGTTTGCAAAATTTGATCTTTCGTCGCTTGGTCGAGCGAAGCGTCCTTCTTCAAGACGTCGACGATTTCGGTTTCCGCAACGACGAGACGATAGACGCTCGCGTCGATCGCGCCGACTTCTTTGCCGTCCGCGTCGAGATACGCCGCGACTTCGCCGCCGGCCAAGTGAATCAGCGAAATAATTTCGTCGAGGTCCGAACGACCGTCGTCGTTAATATCGAGGTTGTAGTCGAGCGCGTAACTGACCGATTCGCCCGGACGCCAGAGCGGCGTGTAGACGAGGTCGCCGGGCATAATCGGCGACGACATTTCGTCTTCGAGGATGCGCGCTTCGCATTCGTGCGGGCCGATCGCGGCGACGACTTGGACGCTTCCCTTCGACTTCGCGCCGCCGACGTCGATCGCGTCGGACGGGAAGACGTTGAAGGTCGTCAGCGGACGAATGCCGTCTTCGGTTCCGACGTTCAAACGAACGACTTTGTTCGCTTGGTCGGCGTAAACGACTTGCGCGTCGGCGCGTTCGAACTCGGCGTTCGAAAGTTGGTCGATGCGTTCGGCAAGGTCGGCGTTAATGTCGGCGAACTTCGTCGCGGTTTCTTTATAGTCGGCGGTTTCTTGCTTCGCGGCCGCGATCGCTTCTTTCGTTTGCGACTGGAGTTTGTCGAATTCTTGCGTTTGTTCTTTGAATTTAGCGTCGAGCGCGTCGCGTTTCGCGTTGGCGTCGGCGAGATTCGCGTCGAAAGAGTCTTGCATCTTGGCGACTTCGGCCTTGAACTGTTGCGCTTGCGCGGCCGACTTTTCAATTTCGACGTTCATGCGAGCTTCCGCGGCGGCGACGGCGTTTTGCGCGTCGACAAGTTCGGCGTTCTTTTGCTTAAGGTTCGCGGCGAGTTTCGCGAGAGCGTCTTCGTAAGAAGTCGCGACGACGGCGGCTTCTCCCGATTCTTGGAACGCGCCGGCGTTGACGTCCAACGCTTTGACGCGTTCGGTCATTTTGTCGGCGAGCGCGGCGAGGTCGGCGTGTCCGTCGCCCAAACCGGCGACGCCGGCGACGTCTTTCACCTTTTTGAAACCGGCCGCCCAACTCGAGTTTTCGCTCGTCGCGTTTTTCAGGTCGCCTTGAACCTGCGCGAGTTCTTGCTTCTTCTCCGACAACCCTTTAAAACCGAAATAGGTCGTTACGCCCAGTATCAACGTCAAGACGATGAATACGATGAGGGTAATGACGACGCCCTGCTGATTTCGCATATGTAAGGCCTTTCCTTCCGCGGCTGCAAGCCGGAATAACGAACGCTCCCGACGACGTCTCGCGACGCCGGCGCGACGGCGCGTCGGCGCTTGAACGGTCGCCCAGCCGTCGAAATTTTTTGTTCAATCTCGCTCGTCGTTCGCGCCCGTCGTTATTTAGGGAGCGCGTCGACGCGTCGAGGGCGCAAGCGCGCCTATTATCGATTTTAAATAAATCGCCCGTCGGCGTCAACGATATTCTCCCAAAATCGGAAATTTGTCGAAAAATATTCCGACTTTCTTCGCGTCAATTCGCATATTCGGAATATTGCGAACGTTCGACGCCGTTCGGCGCCGCGACGCTTAAAACGGGGCCGCGCCGTCGCCGTCGTTCGCTTTGCCCGACTTTGCCGGTTTCGACGACTTTTCCGGCGAAACGTTCGACGCGTTTTCGGGCGTTTTCGCCGTTTTCAGAATCGCGCGAATTTTTTCGAGCCGCCGTCCGATTTCCCGCTCCGCGCCGCGGTCGGTCGGGCGGTAATATTCCCGTTCGACGCCGAGATAATCTTGCGCCGCGATCGCGTCCGGAGCGTCGTGCGCGTATTGATAGCCGACGTGTCCCAGCTCTTTCGCGCCCCGAAAATGCGCGTCGCGGAGCGCTTTCGGAACGGGCAAAATCCGCCCGGAGCGAACGTCGTCGATCGCTTCGAAGATCGCCGTCGTCGCCGCGTTCGACTTCGGCGCGCAAGCCAAATAAGCGACCGTTTGCGCCAAATTCAGTTTGCATTCGGGAAGCCCGACCATCTCGCAAGCGGTCGCGGTCGCGACGGCGAGCGGAAGCGCGCTCGGGTCGGCGTTTCCGACGTCTTCGCTCGCCAAAATAACGAGTCGGCGCGCCAAAAACCGGACGTCTTCGCCCCCTTCGAGCATCTTCGCGAGCCAATAGATCGCGGCGTCCGGGTCGCTTCCGCGAATACTCTTGATGAGCGCGCTGATCGCGTCGTAATGCGAGTCGCCGTCGCGGTCGTAAGCGACCGTCCGCCGCTGCACCGACTCCGCCGCCAGCTCTTTAGTGAAGACGATCGGCTCGGTCGGAATCGGCGGCGCGTCGAACGGCGCGTTCGCGTCCGCTTCCCCGAGCGACGAAAGAACCGCGACTTCGAGCGCGGAGAGCGCCCGACGAGCGTCGCCGTCGCAGATCGCCGCGACGTAATCGAGCGCGTCTTCCCGCAACTCGATCGGATAGGCGCCGAGCCCCCGTTCGCGGTCGGTCGCGGCGCGGCGCAAAAGCGTCTTAACGTTCTCCTCCGAAAGCGGTTCGAATTGGAAAACGCGACTCCGGCTCAAAAGCGCGTTGTTGACGGTAAAAAACGGGTTCTCCGTCGTCGCCCCGATCAGCGCGACGACGCCCTGTTCGACCTCCGGGAGCAAGACGTCTTGTTGCGCTTTGTTGAAGCGGTGAATTTCGTCGATGAAGAGAATCGTTCGAGTCGCGGAGACCGACAGCCGTTCGCGGGCTTGAATCAGCGTTTCGCGCAACTGCTTAACGCCGTCCGAAACCGCGCTCAACTGCCGGAAAACGCAGCGGCTTTCCTTCGCCAAGAGGTAAGCGAGCGTCGTTTTGCCGACGCCGGGCGGGCCGTAAAAAATCGCGGAGCCGAGTCGGTCGGCTTTCAAAAGGCGGCGCAACAACTTCCCTTCGCCGAGAAAGCTCTCTTGCCCGACGAACTCCGACAACCGACGCGGCCGCATTCGCGCGGCCAACGGGAGCGCTCGCATTCGGTTTTCCCGCTCCGACGATTCGAACAACGACGACAAACGTTTCCTCCCGGTTCGCGCGGCGGCTCGAAACCGCCCAAAAACTTATTTTTCTTCCCTTAATCGTCCAACGACGCTTAAAACAAACGCCGCGACGCTTTTCTTTTTCAGCGACGCGGCGCCCGTTTGAGCGACAAAAACGCGATCAACGATTTCAACGCCGTTTCCGGCGCCATTTCCGGCGCCGTTTCACGTTTTCGCGTCAAAAACTCAACTTCTCGCGGACGTTCGGAACGTCGGAGTCGAGCTTTTGCAACAGTTCGAGGTCTTCCTTCGACCAAGATTTCGGAAGCGCGACGGCGCACTCGACGTAAAGGTCGCCCGGTTTTTCGCCGTCCGGCGCGACGCCCAGTCCTTTCAAGCGCAACCGCGTTCCGGTCGTCGCGCCCGGCGGAATCGTTACCGCGACCGTTCCGCGCGGCGTCGGCACGTCGACTTTCGCCCCGAACGCCGCCTCTTTTAGCGTTATCGGCGTTTTGACCGTCAAATCCTTGCCGAAACGCGAATAAAACGGAGGCGGCGCGATCTCGACTTCCAAAATAACGTCGCCGCTCGGGCCGCCCGCGACGCCGGGCTCGCCCATTCCGCGGAGCCGAATTTTCTTCCCGGTTTCGATTCCGACCGGAATTTTCGCGTCGACGGAGACCATTCCGCCGCGTTCGCGCCGAAGCGTTACCGGAATCGTTCCGCCGAGAACCGCGGTCGCCAACGGAACGGAGACGGTCGCCGTTACGTCCTCGCCCTTTTGCGGAGCGGGAGAGCGCCGCCGTCGACCGCCGCCGAACGGGTTGCCGCCGCCCGAGAAACCGCCGCCAAACGGATTGCCGCCGCCCGCCGACGCGCCGCCTCCGAACGCGTTCAAAATATCCTCAAAGTTGAACGACGCGCCGCCGCCCGAGAAACCGCCTCCGAACGGATTGCCGCCGCCTCCAAACGGATTCCCGCCCGCGCCGAACGGGTTGCCGCCGCCGGCGAAGCGTTCGTAATCGGGCCCGAATTGGTCGTACATCCGCCGTTTTTCCGGGTCTTTGAGCGTTTCGAACGCCGTTTGCAGCTCTTGAAACTTCTTTTTCGCGCCTTCCGGGTCTTTCGGGTTCAAGTCCGGATGGTATTTGCGCGCCATTTTCAGATACGCTTTTTGAATTTCGTCTTGCGACGCGTTTTTCGAGACGCCGAGCGTCTTATAAAAGTCTTCCGCCATTATCTCCGTCTTTCTTCCCGCGTTATCCGTTCTCGTCGCCGACGGCGCCAAATCGACGCCGTTTTCCGCCGTTATTTACTTAACGCAAATTCGGCGCCGTTCGGTCGCCGCGCGTCGATTTTCGGTCAATGACCGCAACCGGCGCACCCGGCCCCGGCGGGGAAGTTCGGGTTGTCGATATTGAACCCCTTGGCGGTCGGCGTGTCGAGAAAATCGATTTTCGTTCCGTCGAGGAAAAGCGCGAACTTTTTATCGGCGACGACGTAAACGCCGTCGGTTTCGTAACGCGCGTCGATTTTCGAATCAAAAACCGTGTCAAAACCGAGCGTATATTGCATTCCGCTGCACCCGCCGCCGACGATCACCATTCGGATGAACGTTTTCGGGTCGAGTTCTTGCGCTTGCATAATTTTTTTAACTTCGTCGGCCGCGCGCGCCGTCAATTTGATCGCCATTTTTCCCTCGCGTTAATTCCTTCTTCGATTATAAAGCGCTCGCCGCGCGGTCGCGGTTTCGCCGCTCGTTTTTACGTCCGTTTTTTTCCGACGCCGTTCGCCGTTCGCCGGTTGCCGTCGTTCGCCGTTCGTTCGTCGCCGTCGTTCGTTCGCCGTCGTTCGTTCGCCGTCGTTCGTTCGCCGTCGTTCGTTCGCCGTCGTTCGTTCGCCGTTTCTCCCCGAAACGGCCGAAACGCCCGCGTTCGCCGCCGCGTAGATTCTTTATATTATACGCGTTTGCGGCGACGCGAAAAGAGCCCCCAGCGCCGCCGGTCGGAACGTTTTCCGCGTCTTTCCCTCTTTTTCGCGACGCGCGCTT
>JAFTUJ010000094.1 GCA_017466305.1 Thermoguttaceae bacterium | reverse complement strand
TTTTGATTATCGAATCGATTTTGCGGTTGTTGACGGTTTTGCGGCTTCGTCGGCCTCGTTTTTCCATTTGTTCGTCGTTCGGTTGTTTCGCTCGTTGCAATCGGCGCTTCCGCCGCGTATAATAAATCGGACGCGGCGACGTTCGGGAAGCGTTTTTGCGTCCGTGTTATCGCCGTTTTATCGTTATTATTAATAAGGCGTCGGCAGTGCGTTCGGACGTTCGCGCTTTTCGGCTCGAACCGTCGGGCGGCGTCGCCGTCGAAGCGTTTCGCAACGGAGGAATGAAAATGACTCGCAACGTTAATCGTCGTCAGTTTTTATCGCAAACGACCGGCGCGCTGTTGGCCGGAACGGTCGCCGCGCCCTATTTGAGCCGCTCGGCGTTCGGGGCGAGCGCGACGCCGAAGTTCGAGGTCGCGAAAATTGCGACGCTGACGCCGAAAGACGGAATCTATTACGGTTGGCCGACCGTCGCGCTTCGCGGGGACGAGCTGCTTGTCGTCGCTTCCGGCGGGCGCGAAACGCACGTCTGCCCGTTCGGTCGCGTCGATTTGATCCGGTCGAAGGATGGCGGCGAAACTTGGACTTGGCCGCAAACGATTTACGACGGTCCGATCGACGACCGCGACGCCGGAATCTGCGTTACCGACAAGGGAACGATTCTCGTTACGACGTTCACTTCGCTCGCTTACGAGCCGGGGCTGAACGCCGAAATCGCCGCCCGCGCCAAGGGCGAAGGGAAGTGGAACGACGCGCGGTTCGCCGCTTGGAAGGGCGTCAACGACCGTATCGACGCCGACGCCCGCAAAAAGGAACTCGGCTGCTGGATGCAACGCTCGACCGACGGCGGAATTACTTGGTCGGCGCGTTATTCGACGCCGTTCAACAGCCCGCACGGCCCTTGCCAACTCGCCGACGGAACGCTCCTTTACGTCGGGAAAGAGCTTTGGACGGACGAAAAGCGAATCGGCGCCTGCGTTTCGAAAGACGACGGGCAAACTTGGGAAGTTAAGGGGTTTATGCCGGTTCGCGACGGCGACTCGGTCGTTCAATATCACGAGTTGCACGCCGTCGAAGCGTCGGACGGGACGCTCGTCGCGCAAATTCGAAACGAAAATACGAATAATCACTGCGAAAATCTGCAAACGATCTCGAAAGACGGCGGCGCCACTTGGTCGACTCCGCGAACGATCGGCGTTTGGGGGATTCCGTCGCAACTTTTGCGGCTGAAAGACGGGCGATTGCTGATGACGTACGGGCACCGCCGCGCGCCGCTCGGCGTTCAAGCGCGGGTCAGCGACGACTGCGGCGAAACTTGGTCGGAAGCGCTGGTCGTGTACGGCGACGCGGTTTCCGGCGACTTGGGGTACCCGTCGACGGTGCAAATGGCGGACGGAACGCTCCGCACCGTTTGGTACGAGGTCGAAAAGGGAACGTCGAAAGCGTCGCTCCGTTGCGCGACTTGGAAGCTTGTCGACTGAACGCGCGGAAGTTGGCGTTAAATTAGGAAGAACCGTTAAACTTGGCGATTGAACGGCGTTAAATTGCGTTCTTTGCGTCGAGTTTAACGGTTTTGCGGAGTCGCGACGCGAAATTACGTCAAGCGTTTGGCGAAGAGTCGCGGCGCGGAAACGTCGCGATTTTGGCGACGACGCCGATTTTGCGGACGCGTTGAACGAAAGGGGCGACGCTTGCGCGTTTAGCCGATATTAATTAATAAGGGGACAACGACGATGAAACGGGGCGAGAAAGCGCGTCGTTGGGGGCGTTTCGCGTTAATTGCGGCGACGTTGGGAGGCGCGGCGCTTTGCGTCGAGTTTGCCGACGGCGTTGGGACGGTTTGCGCAAACGACGGAGAAACGACAAACGCGGTAAAATCGACGGCGTCGGCAAGATTGGCGGATTGCGTCGACTTTGCGGGCTTTCCGTTGGCGACTCCCGGCGAAAAAGCGGGGGAACGGCGAGCGTTTACCGTCGACGGCGTCGAGTTTGCATTCCGCTGGGCGCCGCCCGGTCGGTTTTGGCAAGGGAGCCCGGAGACCGAGGAGGAGCGCGAATATTACGAATATCGACGCGAAGTGGAATTGACGCACGGTTTTTGGATTCTTGAAACTGAAACGACGCAAGAAATGTGGAGCGTCGTTTTCGACGACAATCCGAGCAAGTTTCGCGGCCCGAAACGCCCGGTCGACAGCGTCGGACTCGCGGAAATCGCCGAATTTTGCGCCGCGTTGAGCGAACGCGTCGGCGCGAGCGGGACGGCGAAAACGGGCGAAAAATCGGAAAAGCCGTCAAAACAGGAAGAGTCGGAAGAGTCGGAAGAGTCGGAAGAGTCGGAAGAGTCGGAAGAGTCGGAAGAGTCGGAAGAGTCGGCGGAGACGGGCGGCGTTGTTTTCTCGCTCCCGACCGAGGCGCAATGGGAGTACGCGGCGCGAGCCGGGACGACCGGGCCCTATCCGGCGGCGACGCTCGAAGAAATCGCTTGGTTCGGCGACGAAAACGACGGCGGAACGCGCGACGTCGCGACGAAAAAGCCGAACGCTTGGGGGCTTTACGACGTTTGCGGCAACCTTTGGGAATGGTGCGCCGACCGATACGGCGATTACCCGACCGACGAAAACGGGCGCGGACTTCCGGCGATCGACCCGACCGGCGCGACTCCGGAGGAATGCCCGGGGAACATTCGCGTCGACCGCGGCGGGTGTTGGGACAGCGAAGCGCGCGAGTGCCGAACGGCGTATCGCGGGTTTTACGACGCCGATCGCAAGGGGCCTTACGTCGGATTTCGGTTTGTTTTTGTTCCGAAAAACGAAAAGCGCGAACGGTAAACAAGTC
>JAFTUJ010000093.1 GCA_017466305.1 Thermoguttaceae bacterium | reverse complement strand
TATTGGAGCGGCGAACTCGGCGTCGAGCGCGACGAAGCGGAGGCGGTTCGTTGGTTGCGCAAGGCCGACAAGTCGGGGAACGTCGACGCGACGAAGAATTTGGCGATCTGTTTCGAGACCGGGGACGGCGTCGAAAAGGACGCGGCGGAGGCGGTTCGGCTTTGGCGGCGCGCGTTTCGGTTGGGGAACAAGGAGGCGGCGAAGAAGCTCGTCGACTAGCGCCGACTGGAACGTCGAGTCGAACGCGAAGAAAGCGGCGCGTTGGCGACGAATCGCGGACGAGCAAGGCGCGGCGAACGGCGAGTAAACCGGAAGAAACGGCGATGGCGGGCGAATTTTACCGCGCGGCGGGCGAATCGGTTGGCGAGTTTGGCGGCGAATCGGTTGGCGGCGCCTTGTCTTAACGCCGTCGACGGGGCGCTGGTCAAAATTACCGTTTCGCGATATAATAATCGAACGTTCGGGAACGCGGCGAACGTTCGCGCTTTTTGGCGACGTCGACGCGAGCGACGCTCGACTTGCGCGCCGTCGGCGGACGTTGGAGCGTTTGCGCCTTGGCGTTGCGTTGCGCTCGGGCGTTTCTTGAACGGCGCGGCAAAAAAGTGGCGACGCGGGGTTTTTTTCGCGCAATTGACCGAACGCGCGCTTTTAGGAACAAGGAAAAGTCGACGCGGCGGCGAACGTCGCGTCGGTTCAACGCTAAAAAAGACGATAACTTGGGGCGGGAGGTTGCGATGAGAGGCGACGAGCCGAAACGAAAGCCGCTTTCGTTTGTTAAATGTTATGCGGCGTCGCCGAAAACGGCGATTCCGGAGACGCCGTCGGTCGAGCGGTCGCCGCTTTCGTTTGTGAAGGCGTCCGCGTCGTCGGCGACGGGCGCGACGGTCGCGTCGGCTCTCTTGGGCGAGAGCGCAAGCGAGCGGCTGCGTCGCGAACTGGAAGCGGAGCGGGAACAGTTGCGGCGCGAACACGAAGCGGCGTTGGCGGCGGCGCGGGAGCGTTTGCGGCGCGAACACGAAGCGACGTTGGCGGCGGAGCGGAAGCGGCTGCGCAAGGAGCGCGAAGAGGCGGAACGCAAGCGCGCGGAAGCGGAATTGGAAGCGGAGCGGGAGCGTCTGCGCAAGGAGCGCGAAGCGGAGCTGTCGGCGGAGCGGGAGCGTCTGCGCAAGGAGCGCGAAGCGGAACTGTCGGCGGAGCGGGAGCGTCTGCGCAAGGAGCGCGACGCGGAACTGGAAGCGAAACGAGCGGACGACGCGAAGTTTTGGGCGTTTCTTAATTTGAGAACGAATGCGCAAGCCGGAACGTTTAGAACGCTGACAATTAAGGACGTTCGATACAACTTCCGTTATTGCCCGCCGGGGACGTTCCAAATGGGAAGTCCGAAGAGCGAAAAGGAACGCGGAAACGACGAAACGCGACGGGAAGTAACGTTGACGCGCGGTTTTTTAATCTTAGAAACGCCGGTAACGCAACGGATGTGGACGTCGATAATGGGAACGAATCCGAGCCGGTTTAAAATCGGTTTTGGGGATCGTTTGTTGGGGCGCGACTTGCCGGCGGAGAACGTTAGCTGGAACGATTGTCAAGATTTTATCAAGAGGCTGAACGACGGCGATTGGGCGCCGGTTGGGTTCGAGTTCCGGCTCCCCTGGGAAGCGGAGTGGGAATACGCCTGCCGCGCGGGAACGACGACGCCGTTTTTCTGGGGTTCGACGTTAAACGGGGATAACGCGAATTGCAACGGAAATTATCCTTACGGAAACGTTTTGAAGGGACGTAATTTAGAGAAAACTTCGACGGTTTGGCGCTATTCGGCGAACGCCTGGGGGTTGTTCGACATGCACGGCAACGTTTGGGAGTGGTGCGCGGATTGGTACGGTAAGTACGCCGCGGAAGCGTGGGCGGATCCGACGGGGCCGACGACGGGCTCTTATCGGGTTTTGCGCGGCGGTAGCTGGAACGACGGCGCCAGGCTCTGCCGATCGGCCACCCGGTTCAACGACGAGCCGGCGAATCGGCTGTTTTGTTACGGCTTGCGCCTCGTTCTCGGTCTCAAGCGATAGACGCTTAAAACGTTCCGAGGCCCGGCGTTAGCGTTTGCGGTCGGGCAAGGGCGCCGCGAGCGCCGCAAGCATCGCGAACGCCGCTGAACGTCAACGCATCGGAAACGGTTGACGCGCCGGGAACGGTTGACGCGGAGTCGGCGAACTCGGCGACGGGAAAATTTAAGAGAGTTTAAATAAAGGGGGCGCGTCGTTTCTTGGGGCGATGTGTTGGCGGCGGAAGAGCCGGGGCGAGTTCGCGCTTGCTCCGGCTTGCGACGTTTCGGGGAAGCCGAAAGGGGCGACGAGCCGAACGAAGCGGCGCGGATATTGGAAGCGGCGCGGATATTGGAAGCGGCGCGGCAAACGTCGCGAGTCGAGCTTGCGCGCCGTTGGATAAGAGCGACGTCGCGTCGCCGAACGCCGAACGCCGCGCGTTATTGGACGCGAACTTGCGCGACGCCGTCCGCTTCAAACGTTCCGCAAGCGGTAAAGGCGCCGACGCGAGTCGGGACGACCGGCGACGTTCGCGGCGTCGACGGCGCCGTCGAGGAGGAAGCGACCAGCGTTTGCGGCGCGTTCGCGTCCGAAGCGTTCGACGTTTCGGCGAAAGAGTAATCGCCGGAAGGAAGCGGAGCCTTCGCGCGTTGACGCAACGCCGAGGAAACCAACGAAGACGGAACGAGACCCGGTTCGAATTCGAGCGCCCGCAAGTCCGCGAGCGTCGCCGCTTCGACCGGAACGGCGTCGCGCCAAGTCGGCGCCGAACTGTCGGCGAACGTCGGCGCCAAGAAGGATTCGAGACGCAGTTCGCGCGACCACTTGGCGCGTTCTTGCGCGTCGTCGTCGACGACGAACCAATCGGCGTCCGTCGAGGGCGCGTCGAGCGTTTCGGCGTCGCTTTCGGCGTTCGCGAACGAAACGGGCGTCAACTCCGGCTCCGTTTCGTCGAACGACGCGCCGACCGGTTGCGGCGCGAGCGGAGCGCCGTCCGCTAAAAGCTCCGTCGACTCCGCGGCGAACGCGGGCGACGTTTCCAAACGCGGAACCGAAGCGCCGGACGCGTCGAGAACGACGCGGCGACCGGAAGCGTCGAGATAAGCGACCGGGCGTTCTTCGGCGTCGGACGACGCGTTCGACGAGAAAAGCGCGAACGAGTCGAAACGGAAGCGCCAAGTTTCGCCGAACGTCGAATCGGAAGGAATCGACGACGCCGCGCCCCAGCCGAAACCGGCGCAGAGCAAGGCGGCGAGAAGTTTCGCGCTCGAGGCGAAACGGCGGGCGTCGGACGATTGCTTTTTCATTGGAAACCTTTGCGAGGGCGACGAAAACGTCGAAGGATACAAAACGCCGTTTCCTCGACGCGTTCTTTCTATTATAACGTTTTTTCGCGCTTCGTCGGCTCGTAAAATCGATTTCGGCGCGTTTTTTTTGTCTTTTTTCGCCGTTAATTCGTTATAATCGATTTTATCGTTTCGAGCGTCAAAGGGCGGGCTTTTGGGGATTTGTCGACTATAAGAGTTATAAGGATTGAAAAGTTCGAGCGGTTTTTTTTAAATTTGCGGAAAATTTTTTAAATTTTTCCAAAAAAAGTAAAGTTTGCGCAACCGGTATAACTTCCCGACGAAGGAAAGCGAAAAAAAAAGGAACGACGCGAACGGTCGCGCGGAAAAAAACGAATTTTCCGAAAATAAGGCGCGTTGTATAACTTCGGAGAATAACGATATTAGCGCGGCGGTGAGTTGACGGCTTAAAAACGCGACGTTAAACGGCGTCGGGCGTCGAATATTTAAAAACGTCGCTAAAATCGGCGCGCTTGGGATGGGCGAGCGGAGAAGAGAAGCGGGAAAAGGCGGGTATTTTCGAAATGGCGGAGCGCGTTATAATAGACGGCGAGAAAACGTTCGCGCCCTTTGGGGCGCCGCAACTTTTTCGGCGGCGCTTGGAAGCGGTCGCGGCGGACGTTTCGACGGCGGCGCTCGTTCCGGCGGGCCCGCGTTTCGCAAAGCCGACGCCGACGTTTCGACTCGACGTTTCGACTTGACGTTTCGACTTGACGTTTCGACTTGACGTTTCGACTCGACGTTTCGACTCGACGTTTCGACTCGACGTTTCGACTCGACGTTTCGACTTGACGTTTCGACTCGACGTTTCGACTCGACGTTTTGACTTGACGTTTCGGCGGCGGTCGCGCGAGATTCGTTTTTATCCGGAGCCGTCCTTTTGCGACGAAAGGCGCGGGCCTTGTCGCGTTTTCGTTCGTTAAGTTTGCAAGGCTAATTTAGGAACTTGGACAATGAAGAATTTTGTCGAAACCTCCATTGAGAGCATTCGCCAACAAGTCGGCGACGGTCGCGTTATCTGCGGTCTGTCCGGCGGCGTCGACTCGGCGGTCGTCGCGGCGTTGGTTTCGCGAGCGATCGGTTCGCGTCTGACGTGCATTTTCGTCGACACCGGTTTGATGCGCAAAAACGAAATCGACTCGGTCGCGAAAGTTTTTCGCGAAAATTTCGACGCGAACCTCGTCGTCGTCGACGCGGAAGAGCGTTTCCTTTCGCTGCTGAAAGACGTCGACGACCCGCAAGAAAAGCGCAAGATCATCGGCAAGACGTTCATCGACGTTTTCACCGAAGAGGCGCATAAGGTCGACGGCGCGAAGTTCTTGGCGCAAGGGACGATTTGGCCGGACGTCGTCGAGAGCGGCGGCGAAGAAGGCGCGCCGGCCAAGACGGTGAAGTACCATCACAACGTCGGCGGTTTGCCGGAGGATATGGAGTTCGAGTTGGTCGAACCGCTCCGCAAACTGTATAAAAACGAAGTTCGCCAAGTCGGCTTGGAACTCGGTTTGCCGGAAGAGTTGGTTTGGCGTCACCCGTTCCCGGGGCCGGGGCTCGCGGTTCGCTGCTTGGGCCCGGTTTCGAAGCCGGACCTCGACTGCTTGCGCGAAGCGGACGCGATCGTCGTCGAAGAGATTACGAAGGCGGGGCTTTACCGCGAAACGTCGCAAGTTTTCGCGGTGTTGTTGCCGGTGCGCAGCGTCGGCGCGAAGAACGGCGAGCGCACTTACGAGAAGGCGGTCGTCGTCCGTTGCGTCGCGACGCAGGACTTTATGGAAGCGAACTGGTATCCGGTTCCGTACGAGGTCTTGGCGAAGATTTCGGCGCGCATTTTGAGCGAAGTTGACGGCGTGAACCGCGTCGCGTACGATATTAGTACGAAACCGCCCGCAACGATCGAGTGGG
>JAFTUJ010000092.1 GCA_017466305.1 Thermoguttaceae bacterium | reverse complement strand
GCAAGCCCCCGCCGCTCAACCTTTCAAGACGCGAGCGCAAGCCCCCGCCGCTCAACGTTCCAAGACGCGAGCGCAAGCCCGGCGCCGCTCAACCTTTCAAGACGCGCCGTCCGACAAAATTCCAATCCTTTTACAACGCCAAAGCCCGGCTTGCTCAACTTACCCAACTTACCCCAACGCCGCCGTTCAACCTTCCGCCCCGCCGTCGGCGTTAAAATCCCCCTTGCCGACTCAACCGATAAAGCCGACGTCAAGAAATAAAAAAAGAAACGCCGCTGGGACGACGTTTCTTTCAAAATTGCGCCGAAAAAACTTCCGGCGTTCGATCAGTGGAGGCGGCGGGAATTGAACCCGCGTCCCGCGACGTCTCTACGAGAGCGTCTACGCGTATAGTCGATTCTTTAAAATTTAATCCCTTCGAACCCTTATCGACGACGGTTTCTCAGGGACGGTCCGAAAGCAAAATTTAACCGCTCGCGTGTTCGGCGCGACGAGCGACGATCCGAAATTATCGACCAGGTTTTTCGGCTCTTCGGCGAAGCTTCAAACCCGGGGTCGCCTGTTCTTAGGCGGCCAGAGCCACTTGATTGTTGGCAATTGAAATTTTTAATCGGCTTTTAACGAGGCCCACCGATCAACCTCGACGCGCAACTCACGCTTCGCCCGCCCGGTCGAACCCAGTTCGCCCCCGGAGAAAAAATTTTGCGTTTTTTCGGCAAAACGAAATCGAACTACTTCTATTGTACGCAACTAAAGCGCGCCGCCAAGGGAAAAAATCGCCGACGCGCCCATTTTTCGCAAAATTTTTGTCGAAAACGCAAAATTTTCTCCGTTCCTTCGTTCACCGAGATTAATTAACGCAAACTACGCAAATTTTAACGGCGATAAAGTTCGTTTCCAACGCAGGCAACGGCGTTCATTTTTTCGCCGGCGAAACAAAAATCAGCGTTCGCCGTCCGCCGAGTTCCGCCGGAAACGCGCCGTCGTCCGCCGCGAACGTCTCGACCGCCCCGGTTTTCGGGTCGAGCGCCGTCCAACGCTCCGACGCGAACTCGACGCCCTCCGCCCCGGTCAAGCGGAACGAGCCGCGCCAATCGTTCGTCGTCGGGTTCGAAACGACGAAGATCGTCCGCCCTTCCCGCTCGAACGTCCCGGCGATCAAGTCCGGATTCGCCGGTTCCGCGACGAGGCGTTCCCCGGCGAAGTCGGCGGTCGCGGGCCGAATCTGTTCCCAACGATGAATCGGATTTTCGTCCGCAATCCAAAGTTCGCGAAAGTTCGGGTCGGCCCAATCGTACTCGATTTTTTCCGACCAACGCGGGAAAATAACGCCCTTAAACTTCCCAGCCAGCCGCGCCGCTTCCTCGGCGTTCTCCGGATTTTTCGTTAAACTCCGCAAAGTCGCGCGGTCGACGACGTAAAACGAAATTTGCGCTCGCGAAAGCGCCTCGCCGAGTTGGTTGAACGAGTCGAAAATTTGCCGCGTTTTCTCGTTTTGCGTCGCAATTTCAAATTTCTCCGCGACCGGACAATATTCGGCTTGCAATTCTTCGATCGGATAGTAAAGCAACACCGGTCGAACCGGCGCCGCGTCGCGCAAAACGGCGTTCAACCGCCCGACGTATCGGCAATAATCGCGGTGCGACGCTTCGTTTCGCTCCGGCGCCTTTTCGCCGCCGTTAATACCGTAATAAAGCGTATATTCCGTAACGCCGAACGCCGCTTGCCAAGACGCGGTCGCCTCCATCATCGCCAAATCGCAAGGTTTCCGATGACCGGCGTGAATCTGCGAAAAGTCGCAAACCTCCGTCATCACCCGCCGCTGCCCGACAAACTCCGCCGCCGACGCCGGAAACGCCGCCGCGAGCCAACACCCCCAAAAATAGGCGTGCGGGTCGGAGTTCAACATATCGAGCCCCGGCAAGTCGAACGTCTTCAAGACCGCCAACTTGTTCCCGTCGAGCGGAACGTGCAACGCGATATTTTCCTCGTAAAGCGTATGACCGGACGCGACCGGGCCGCCCTTATTCTCGCGACAAAAATCTTGCAGCGGTTGATAAAATCGTTCGACGTCGAGTTCGCCGACGAGCGACCAAAAGTTGCGGCGAACGGCGCGGTCGGCGTCGGAATCGCCTTCAAAGAGGGAACGCAAGTTCGGGCGCAACTCGGCGCCGTATTTCTCGCGGTACCGCTCTTCCAAGTCGTCGCACCAAGGAACGACCGGCAGCTTCATTTTGTTCGGGTCGAGCGGGTCGAGCGTTCGGACGCCGCGCCGGATATCCTCTTGGATTTCGCCGAGATTGACCGCCATCATCGACGGTTCGTCGGTAAAAAACGCCTCGACGTAATCGAACAATTCCGGCGCGATTTCGGAGCGGTATCGCCGATGGGTAACGTCGAGGAACCGCTCGGTCGCCGCCCGATTCAGCGGATTCGGGTACTTCCGCGCGGCGAAAACGTTGTTGCTCGAATGGGTGAACTCGTAACAGTCGCGAACGACGAACGGCTCGGCGGCGTCGCGGTCGAACGCCAGCTCGCGCGAGCAAAGCGCCGGGCGCCCCTCCAGGACGACGCCCCCGGCGCTAAGGCTCGG
>JAFTUJ010000091.1 GCA_017466305.1 Thermoguttaceae bacterium | reverse complement strand
CGACGAGGAGCTGCGACGAGTCGCCGAATTGAATTGGGAAGAGGCTCGATTTCGGCGCGTCGATTTTTAGGAGCGCGACGTCGGTGTTTGGGTCGACGCCGAGCGGTCGGGCCGGATACGTTTCGCCGTTGAAAAGCGTTACTTCAATTTTGCTCGAACCTTCGACGACGTGAAAGTTGGTTAAAATGACGCCGGACGCGTTCAAAACGATACCGCTACCGCAACCTTCCGACGTTTGTTGAAAGAACGAACGTTGATTTTCCGATACGGTCGCGACGTTGATGACGCTTTTGTTGTTTTTGGCGTAAATTTCAATTTGCGCGCGTTCTTGCGGGGAAAATTCGGCGAGGCTCGCTTCGAGGTCGTCGGTCGAACGGGCGGCGGAGCGGAGGACGCTCGACGCGTCGGCGCCGCCGTTAAGGGGCGGAATTTGCGTTGAGAGGGGCGTCGCGGCGTTTTTCTTTTCGTCGTAAGCGTCGAACGCTTCCTTAAAATCGGCAAAATTGTTGCGAAGGGCGGGGGACGTTTGGCGGGCCTCCGGATGTTGGGCGGCGAGACGCGGGAAGAGGGGCGCCGACGTTGAAAGCGATTGAAGCGAAAGCGCGAAACAGCCGCCGGCAAGCGCGACGGCAAGATAGGAGAACGACGATTTAGGCATTGAGCGCGTCCTTTGTTGCGATTAGGCAAATTTTAACGGCGCGGTCGGACGACGGCGCGTCGATTGGAAACGGAGAAAGCGAGTAATTCGACTGTCTTTAAGCGATTTTACGCAATTTAGGCCGGTTCGTCGAGAAAAAAAAGCCGGATTCGAGCGATTTTTCGAGAAATTTTTCCGTTTTTTCTTTCCGGGGGGGGAGAAGACAAGGGAAATAAAGAAGGAATGAAAGTTTTTTTTGGAAAAATCTTGATTTTTCGGGTATTCCTTTTATAATGAATAAACGAGCGCGTTGGAGCCGCTTCTCGCGACGGCGGTAATTTTGCGGTCGCCGCGTTTGCGTTTTGGTCGTCTCGACGGCGGGGCCTTGCGACGCCGAGAAGAACGACGCGAACGAACGACGCGAACGAACGACGTTTGCAAAAGCGGTTCGCAGCAAAAGCGGTTCGGCAGCAAAAGCGGTCCGGCAGCAAAAGCGGTTCGGCAGCAAAAGCGGTTCGGCAGCAAAAGCGGTCCGGCGCGCGGAAATTTTCGCCGGGATAAAGCCGCGTCATTGAATAAAACGACGGAGGGAAGGTAAATGCACATTATTCTGTTTGAGGACGATAAAGTCGTCGACCTTTATCCGATTACCGTCGGGCGTCCGGCGTTTTCGATTAGCGTCGGTTCCTTGCGTTTGTTGAATTTAGCGCGGCAGTTGGGCGGAGAAATCGAGTTGATCGCCCGACCGCACTTGCGCGATTTGTTGCGCGAAGACGTTCCGTTCGCTTGGACGCCGGCGCGAGGCGAGCGCAAGGGACCGATTTTGCTGATCAACGCGAGAACGGCGCCGCGATACGCCCTCTTGAACGCTTGGCGCGCGCTGACGACGACGCCTTGCGAGCGGGGCGCCGCGATTCTTTCCGGATCGTCGATCGTCGCCGCGACGCTGAATTCCGCGGAGTTTTTGCCGCGTCAAGAGATCGGTTGCGCGCAGTTGCAAGGAATTTTAAAGGATTTGAATCTGCAAACGGTCGACGTCGGCGAGCCGATCGCTTTGCTGGAACGTTCGTCCGACGCGGTTCGATTTCATTTGCGTTACATTAACGAAAATTTGGAAAGCAGCGTCGCGACCGGTGACTATTGCGAAATCGCCGACGGCCTCTTTGTCCCGCGCGCTCTCGAAGATCGACCGGAAATCGGCGAGTTTTTCGTCGTCGATTCGAAGAACGGTCCCGTTATTTTAGATAAAAACGTTAAAATCGGACCGTTGGCCTACATGCGCGGGCCGGTTTACGTCGGGCGAAACAGCCGAATTCTGGAGCATGCGGCGATCAAAGATTACGTCGCGGTCGGTTCGACGTGCAAGGTCGGCGGCGAAGTGGAGGCGACGACGATCGAGTCGTATTCGAACAAGCAGCACCACGGTTTCTTGGGGCATAGTTACCTGGGAAGCTGGGTAAACTTGGGCGCCGGGACGTGCAACAGCGACTTAAAAAACTCGTATAACGAGGTTTGGCAGGAGACGCCGGCTGGAAAAACGCCGTCTCGAATGCAATTTTTGGGTTGCGTCGTCGGCGATTATGCGAAAACGGCGATTAATACGAGCATTTTTACCGGGAAAACGATCGGCGCGTGCAGCATGGTTTACGGGTTCGTAACGACCGCGGTGCCGAGTTTCGTCAATTACGCGCGGTCGTTCGGGCAAACGACCGAAATTTCGCTCGAGTTGATGATCGCGACGCAGGAACGAATGTTTTTTCGCCGCGACGTGAAACAACGTCCTTGCGACGTGAAGTTGATTCGCGATATGTACGAACTGACGCGTTCCGAACGGCAGTTGGCGAACGAACCGCTCGCGCTCTAATTTTTGCGCTTGGCGAAAACGTTCCGATCGGGTAAAATAAACCGACGAACCGGTCGAGGTTTGAAAACTGTCAAGGTTTGAAAACTGTCGACTTGGGAACGGGCGCCGAGAAACGATTTTGAGGCGTTTGACAAATAGGACGAGAACGGCGCCGCGTTGAGCGTCGCCGGGCGCGTTTGTTGGGAGAAAACGAGGCTTTTAGTGAACTTTAACGATTTGTTGCGGCGCCGTTGCGCTTGGTTGCGCGACGACGGGCCCGATTCCGACGTCGCGATTTCGAGCCGCGTTCGTTTGGCGCGGAATTTAAGCGGGTTTTCTTTTGTCGGTCGCGCGTCGGACGGCGATTTGCGGAGCGTTGTCGACGCTTGTTCGCGAGTCGCCGAGAAGAAATTTTCGCGCGACGACGCCGAGTTTATCGATTGCGCCGATATTTCGACGGACGACGCGCGTTTCTTGCAGGAACGGCTCTTGGTGAGTCGCGAATTTGCCGAAGCCGCCGGGAAACCGCGCGCCCTCCTGTTGGAAAAACGCGAAAATTTTTGCGCGATGATCAACGAAGAGGATCATTTGCGGCTTCAAGCGACGGCGAGCGGTTTCGCTTTGCGCGAGCTTTGGAAGAAAGTCGACGAACTGGACGACGCGTTCGAGTCGGAACTCGATTACGCGTTCGACGAAAAATTGGGATATTTAACCGCTTGTCCGTCGAACGTTGGAACCGGTATCCGCGCGAGCGTTATGTTGCACTTGCCGGCGTTGATTGAAACGAACGAAGTCGAAAAAGTGCTTCGCGGACTGCAAAAAATGAATTTGGCGGTGCGCGGTATTTACGGCGAGTGGTCGCGCGTTCTCGGCGAATTTTTCCAAATTAGCAATCAAGCGACGTTGGGCGCGTCCGAGGAGGAAATCGTCGAGCAGTTGAGCGAAGTGATTCCTTGCGTGATTAATTACGAGCGACAAGCGCGCCAAACGATGTTGGAAAAAGACCGCGACGGCGCGTTGGATCGCTGTTGTCGAGCGTTCGCGTTATTGAAATCGGCGCGCGCGATCACGATGGAAGAGGCGATGGCGCATTTGTCGAGCGTTCGGCTCGGCGTCCGGTTGCGTTTGCTCGACGCCGTTCCAATTTCCGCGCTCGACGAACTGACCGCCGCGGTGCAAACGTCGCATTTGCGGCGCTTAACCGGGATAAAGGCGGACGTCGAAATTGACGAAGAAGTGTTGCGCGCCGAATATTTGCGCAAAAAGTTGG
This sequence comes from Thermoguttaceae bacterium, assembly GCA_017466305.1. Lineage (GTDB taxonomy): Bacteria > Planctomycetota > Planctomycetia > Pirellulales > Thermoguttaceae > RUG369. Next base: position 1,596 of record JAFTUJ010000091.1, on the reverse strand, counting down.
CGGCGTACGACTGAGCGAATCGACGCGCCGCAACGACAAGCGCGACGTCAAGAAGCGAAACTTTCTTGGCGTCGCGCTTTTATTTTGGGCGATGAAGACTAATCGTCGCTTGATTAGGTTGCCGAACTCGCGCTTTTAAGGGAAAGCGGAGAAAAGAGGAAGAAAGCGGATTGACGTTAAAATTTAAGGAATTTAACGTTAATGCCGGCTCTTTTGGTTAAAATTTCGAGACAGTAAGCGAAATAGTGAACGCGCCGACCGCCGTCTTTTTTCAACGCGTAACGATACGCCGCGTTCAAAATATTCGCCGGAATTTCCCCGGCGCGAGTTTTAGCGACGACGTCGTCGACAAACGCGCTTTCGGCGTCCGTCTTAACGCGCAATTTTTGTTTAACCAACGCCGCGTCGAGCGCGTCGATCGACCCGAAGACGTCGCGGGAGTAAAGGAGACCGGCGCCAATGCTCAGAACGCAAATCGCAAAATCGCGACGAGAAAGTTTTTTCATAACGACGTCCTTGTCTTGAAACGTTAAATAAGTGTTGGCGAAAAAGCGTCGTCAGTTTGCGCGCCGAGTCGCCGATTAAGGGGAAAAACGCGTCGAACGAACGGCGTTGTCGAGACGCGTTTTTCGTTGTATCGGCGTTTGGGCGCTCAATCTTGAGGGGAATCGCAAAACGGCGACCGGGAACGGAGCGAATAATCGAATCGCGGTCGTCGAATCGCGATTGTTGAAGCGCAATTGTCGGGCCGGCGCGGAAAATGAGAGCGTTTAATCGCGATAAGGGGCCGGGTCGACGAGACCGGCGTCGGCGAAACCCGCTTGCCGCAGAACGCAAGCTTCGCAGCGTCCGCAAGACAATCCGGCGTCGTCGAGGTCGTAACAGGTGCGCGTCAGGGAGTAATCGAGCCCGAGTTCGACGCCGCGACGGATAATTTCGCTTTTGTCGAGCCGCAAGAGGGGCGCTTTAATTTCGATCGCGGTTCCTTCAACGCCGACTTTCGTCGCAAGTTGGGCAAGTTGGGAAAACGCGGCTAAATATTCCGGGCGGCAGTCGGGATAACCGCTGTAATCGACGCAGTTGATTCCGAGCCAAATTTCGTTGGCGCCGCGCGTTTCGGCGACCGCGAGGGCGAGCGAAAGAAAAATCGTGTTGCGCGCCGGAACGTAGGAGGTGGGGATCGACGCTCCGATTTTTTCAAGCGGAACGTCCGTTTCGACGGCGATCGCGTCGTCGGTTAACGAACTGCCGCCGAAGAGCGTCAAGTCGATGGGGAAAATCAGGTGTTCGCGAACGTTGAAAAAACGGGCGACGGCGCGGGCCGCGTCGAGTTCGCGGGCGTGTCGCTGGTTGTAATTCAAGGTGAGGGCGTAAATTTCGCGACCTTCGGCCGCCGCGAGGGCGCAAACCGTCGAGGAGTCGAGACCGCCGGAAAGTAAAACGACCGCTTTAGTGGGGGAGGACATTGGGACAACCTTTGAGGATATTAACGGTTAAAACGGACTTCGAGCGGCGTCGCGACCGTTTGAAAATAAACGTTGGAGGCGGTTGGCGAAGCCGGCGAAATTGCGGAGTTGGCGGAGTTGGCGGAGTTGG
>JAFTUJ010000090.1 GCA_017466305.1 Thermoguttaceae bacterium | reverse complement strand
TCAAGCGCGACGCTCAACTCGCGTTGATGCGGCGAGCGCGTTGGCCGCTCGGAGAAGGTTGGCCGATTCCGGCGACGCTTCCTTTCGCGGGCGCGACGTATCGCCTTGAAGCGCCGTCGACGACGAGCCCGACGCTCGCGCTCGAAGGGGCCGTTATCCCGGAAAATTTGAAAGCGATCGAAACGATCGGCGGCGCGTTCGGGCCTCCGGCGACCCTCTGTTCTTTCGACGTTTCGCCGGTCGCCGCCGCGGATCCGCTCGTTCCGCTCGCGACGCTCGAAAAGAAGCGCGAATCGCTCCTCCTTTTCGTCGAACTTGTCGTCGCGACGAACGTTTCGATCGCCGAATACGTCGCGAGTTATCCCGCCGGCTTTGTTTCGGTCGACCGCTTCGCCGACGCGCTCGTCGGTCCGGGAAAATAAATGAGACAATTTTGACGATTTTGCCGATTTTAATTAAAAGAAGGAACGTCTTCGGACGATAAGTAAAGAGGACGGCGCGCCGACGACGCGCGCCGCGACGCTTCGGCGAACGCTCGCCGACGTCGAACAAACAAAAACGCGCCCGTCGTTTCGACGAGGAAACGGCGACGGTAAGGAAGCTTGGCGCGGTTTTAACGAAGGATTCGATTATGTTTGCTCAACGACGCTTTATTCTCGCCGCTTGCGCGCTTTTGACGACGCTCGTTTGCTCGGCCGGGTGCGCCGGCGCGCTGATGATGCCCTTTTACCTCATCAACGGAACCGACGCGCCCGCGATTTTCGCCGACCAAATGAAAGAGATTCCGAAAGAATCGAAAATGGTCGTTATTTGCCGTTCGAACTTGAATCTTTTCGGACAAGCGAACCCGAACGCCGACTTGGCGACGAGCATTACTTACGTCGTATCGAACAACATTAAGGGCAAGAAAAAGAAGAAGCTCGAGTGGATTCCGTACGAACGCGTCGAAGAAATGTTCGACGAAGAGGCGTTTAAGTCGGAAAGTTTCGAGAAAATGGGCGCGAAGCTCGGCGCGGATTACGTTATCGGCGTCGAAATCGACGCGTTCGAAATTCACCATTCGACCCAATTTTATCAAGGCAACGCCAAAGCGCTCGTCCGTTTGATCGACGTGAAAAACGGCGAAACGCTCGCGCGGCAGTCGACGCCGAACTTCGCGTATCCGCCGACGCCGATTCCGAAGTCGGAATATCAAGAAGTCGAGTTCCAAAAGACGTTTACGGTTAAATTCGCGCAAAAGATTTCGACGTTCTTCTGCCCGTACGACCCGCACGACGAGTACGCGCTCGACTCCGATTTCGCCAATCGTTGATTTTTTGAAACATAAAGCGGTTTTCGTTTGACGCGAAACCGCTTTTTTATTTTTGCCGTCGCGCCGCGTCGCCGCTTTTTATTTTGCGACCGTCGCGCCGCGTCGCCGCTTTTTATTTTGCGACCGTCGCCGCGCCGCCGCTTTTTATTTTGCGACCGTCGCGCCGCGCCGCCGCTTTTTTATTTTTGCCGTCGCCGCGTCGCCGCTTTTTATTTTGCGACCGTCGCGCCGTCGACGTTAACATTTTGCGTCGCCGCGAAGTTATTTTGAAATTTTACCCAATTGGCCCCGTTTGACAAGGAGACCGTCGCGTGTCCGCCGAACAACAAGAAAAACAAGAAAAATGCCGTCCGCCGCCGCGCCGAAAACCGTTTTCGCGATCGGTTGTCATCCGGACGATATCGAGTTCACGATGGCCGGAACGCTCGCGCTTTTGAAGGCGCGCGGCTGTTCGATTCATTATATGTCGATCGCGAACGGTTCTTGGGGTTCCGCGACGATGCGACGTTTTGAGACGATTCGAACGCGTCGCGACGAAGGCGCGGCGGCCGCGGCGTTTCTTGGGGCGACGTTTCACGAGTCGTTAACCGACGACCTCGACGTTTTTTACCGTCGCGAAACGCTTTTGCAATTGATCGCCGTCGTTCGCGAAGTCGACCCGGATATAGTGTTGACGCAGTCGACGTCCGACTATATGGAGGATCACCAAAACGCCGGACGCTTGGCCGCGACCGCCGCTTTTTGCCGCTGCATGGCGAACGCCCCGGTCGAACCGCCGACTCCGCCGACGTTTAAGGACGTCGCCGTTTATCACGCGCAACCGCACGGGAACCGCGACGCGATGCGGCGCTTGGTGCGCGCGGAGCGTTACGTCGACGTTTCGTCGGTTCTCGACGTCAAACGTTCGGCGCTCGCTTGTCATCGCAGTCAAAAGGAATGGCTCGACGCGTCGCAGGGGTTCGATTCTTATCTCGATTCGATGGTCGAGGCGAACGCGGCGGTCGGGCGGCTCTCCGGGAAATACGAGTTCGCCGAAGGTTGGCGCCGCCGCAATTGGCTCGGCTTGTCCGCGACCGAAATCGACCCGCTCGGCGATCTGCTCGGCGACGTTTCTTGGGTCGACCCGGAATACGCGAAGCGTTTGGACGCTTAGTTTAAGACGCTTGTTAACGGTTGCGATCTGTTGCCGGTCGGTTGACGGTTGGTTTGCGATCTGTTGCCGGTCTGTTGACGGTTGGTTTGCGATCTGTTGCCGGTCGGTTGCCGATTGGTTTGCGATCTGTTGCCGGTCTGTTGCCGGTCGGTTGCCGGTCGGTTGCCGGTCGGTTGCCGGTCGGTTGCCGGTCGGTTGCCGATTGGTTGCCGATTGGTTGCCGATTGGTTGCCGGTCGGTTGCCGGTCGGTTGACAACGCCGCCCGACGAACGCCGGAACAGGGCG
>JAFTUJ010000089.1 GCA_017466305.1 Thermoguttaceae bacterium | reverse complement strand
CCAAAACCGCAAAGTCGACGCAGACGTCCTAACCGCTAAGCCGTTAATATCAACGCGACTAATCAAACTTCCGCAAACCGCCGCGTTAGCCGTTCGAGTTCCCGCGTCGCCCCCTCGACGTCGGCGCTCCCGAAAACCGCCGAAACGACCGCGACGCCGACGATCCCGGTTCCGTTCAACCGCTCGATTTGCGCCGCTCCAATCCCGCCGATCGCGACGACCGGAACGGAAACCGCCCCGCAAATCGCTCGCAACGTTTCGAGCGAAACGGCGTCCGCGTCCGCCTTCGTCGCCGTCGGGAAAATCGCTCCGACGCCGAGATAATCCGCGCCGCGCTCAACCGCAAGTCTCGCGTCCGCAACAGTTTGCGCCGAAACGCCGAGAATTCGATTCGGCCCGAGCGCCCGACGCGCTTCCCCCGCTTCGAGGTCGCGTTGGCCGACGTGCAGCCCGTCCGCGTCGCATTCGAGCGCGACGTCGAGCGCGTCGTCGATAATCAGCGGAACGTCGAATCGCTCGCAAAGCCGCTTGACCGCGACCGCTTCGCGCAGAAAGTCGTCAAAACCCAAATTCTTCTCGCGGAGCTGAACGACCGTCGCGCCGCCGCGAAGCGCCGCTTCGATTTGCGCTTCCAAACCTCGAACGGCCGCCTCGCCCTTTGACGCGTCAAGCCAAGCGCGATCGGTAACCGCGTAAAGTCGCAACGCTCGCCGCAACGCCGCCGCGTCGATTCGTTTTTTCTCCGTCAAATTACCGCCCTTCTCAAAATTGCCGTTCTTCCCGTGCCGTTCTTCCCGAAACCGCCGTTCTTCCCGAAACCGCCGTTCTTCCCGAAACCGCCGTTCTTTCTGAAACTGCAGTTCTTCTCGAAATCGCCGTTCCTCTCGCCCTTTTGCGCCTTTTCGCGTCTTTCTGTTTTACGCAACCGTTTAAAACGCTTTTTTCGTTCCTTTTTAACGTTTTGCGCTCAAACGGCGCCGAATCGCTCCGTTTCGACGCGAAACGCCGCCGTCAACTGTTCCGGCTCCGCCGTCGAGGCCGCGTCGATCAACGCCGTTCGAAACGTCGCCGTTCCGGCTTTCGCTCGTCGCTCCGCCGTTTCGCCGCAAACCCCGAACGCCGCCGTCGCCGCAACCGCCGCCTCCCAAACCTGCGAAGGATTCGCCGCGACGCAAGCGCAAACCGCCGCCGACGCCATACAACCGGCCCCGGTGATTCGCGTCGCCCAAACGGAACCGTTCCGAATTGTCGCAAATCGTTCCGCGTCAACGACTAAATCGCTCGCTCCCGTCGCGACGATCGTCGTTTGAAACGCTTCCGCAAACTCGCGCAAACGCTCGGCGGTCGTCCGACGGTTCGCCTCCGACACCGCGTCCGCAACGGCGGCGTCGACGCCTTTCGTCGAACCCGTTCCAAAAATCAACGACATGATCTCCGAAACGTTTCCTCGAATCGCGGCGAATTGAATTTCGTTCAGCAAACGTCGCGCCGTCTCCGTTCGCAACGTCGACGCGCCGACGCCAACCGGATCCAGCGTCGCCGGAATCCCTAAAGCGTTCGCCCGACGCCCGGCTTCAAACATCGCCTCGATCGACGTTCGGTTCAACGTCCCTAAATTAATGTAAAGCCCGGCGGAAAGCGCGACGATTTCCCCCGCTTCCTCCGGTTCGTCCGCCATGATTGGCGAAGCGCCGAACGCCAACAAAACGTTCGCGCAATCGTTCGCCGTTACATAATTGGTTATACAGTGCGTTAACGGACGTTTTTGACGCAAATTTTTTAACAATTTGGTCGCTTCCGAGGGCAGAAAAGCCGCTTTTTTCGCCATTGGCTCTTTTCCTTCTTCTTTTCTTAAACGATTCGCGCTCTTATTTCAAAATACCGCAACAAAAAAACCGTCGCGCGGCGCAAACCGCGTCGACGGCGCAAAAACATTGCGTTTTCAACGTTTCCGAATTCTTAAATCAAAACGTTAATCAAACGCGAGTCGCTCGTCTTGAAACCGGTCGCGCTCATTCGGCGCTTTTCGCGGCCTCAAACGCGGCGCGGAGTTCTTCAAGCGTTCGAACGGCGCCTTCCGGATACTGCTCGCAATTCGGGCCGAACGGAAGCATCGCCTCCATCGGTTCGATCGTTACTTTCGACTCGTCGACGCGGCTCAAGTCGAGCCCCAACTCCTTCGCGAAGAACGGATAAAGCGCGCCGCGGATCGATTTCCCGTACCCGTGCGGCTCGTCGAAAATCTCGTATTCGACGCGGTCGGCGGCGTCGTAAAGACCGTAAATCGACTGCACGAACGGATACTCTACCGTCGGGGTATTCTTCGTCCAGTCTTGTTGCGACGCGATCAACTTCAACGGTTTCGGCGCGAAAAGAGCGGCGACTTCGGCGTTCGTAATGCAACCGAGGCGCGAATGGAACGCCGTCCCGCTTTCGCAGGGGCAACCGCCGTAAAAGTGCCCGGAAACCATCACCGCCGGAACGCTGACGGTAATTCGCTCGTCGAGCGCCGACGCGTAAAACGTTTGCGAACCGCCGCCCGACTCGCCGGTGATCCCGATTCGCGTCGCGTCGACGTTTTCAAGGCTTGTCAAATAGTCGATTACGCGAATCGTCGACCAAGCCTGAATCCCGCCGGAAATCGGGTCGCGGTGCGCGTCGACCTTCAGCGGCGTTTCTCCGTCGACCCAGCCGAGCATCCCGTGCGCGAAAACGACGGCGCCCATTCGAGCCAACGTCGCGGCGCGGTACTGTTGGTCGGCGGCAAAACGCCCTTGCTTCCCGTGTCCGTGCGGCGAAACAACCAACGGGAACGGGCCGTCGCCCTCGGTCGGACGGAAAAGCGTTCCGCAAACCCAATATTTCGGGAAAACTTCGAGCGCGACGTTCGTCGTCGAGTACCCGTCGTGTTGGCGCGTCTCGCCGACGATCGGATTGAGCGGCGTTTTTTTCGGCGCCGGGTCGAGTTGGAACTCTTTAAGGAGCGTCGCGCGGATTTCGTCGCGGCGTTTTTCCCAACTTTCGCGGTCGGCGTAACGCGCTTTCGCTCGTTCGAGGTGCGCGGCGGCTTCGTCTTCCGGTCGGTTCATGTACCAAGGTTCGAAGACGCGGTAAGCGTTTTCGCCGGTTTTTTCGAACGTTAAGTCGAGCGGCGCAAGGATATACGCCAAACGAAGGTTCGGGTCGGCCCAATATTTCCACGGCGCCATCGGAACTTTTTGTTCCAAATACGGTTTAACGTTCGCCGCGACTTCAATTTGCACGCCCAAATCGGCGCGGGCCGCGTCGAGCAACTGACTCAACGTTTGTTCGTATCGCGCTTTATTATTTTTGTACGCGTAATACGAATGGTCTTGGGCGGACGCCGGAAGCGCGGCGACGCCGACGAGCAAAGCCGCTCCCAGCATCGAACAAAGGAAACGTCGGGACATTTCGTTTTCTCCTCGGATTAACGTTACTCAAAACACGTTTCGGGAACGCGAACGGCGCCGCGTTGTAACGCGCTTTTCGCCAATTCGCCGTTCCCAAGCCAGACGCCGAGCGTCAAAATCGGCGCGACCGTTAAATATCCTTTTGATAGACGCGGTACCGCTTGCAACGCTTGGCGCCGACGCGTTCCAAGACGTGATTAATTTTGTCGTTGTTTTCGTCCGTCCAACCGAGTTCCGCGTTCTCATATTTCAAAACGTTTCGCCCGTAATCAAACGTATCTAAAATCACACGTTCGGCGACGCCCTTGCGGCGATACTCCGGCAAGACGCACAGCACCATCATCCGCGCGCCCTTGACCCGCTTCATGCGATACTTCAAACGCAACGCCCCTAAATAAGGAACGCCAAACCAAGAAAGCTTGCCCCCTAGCGGTCGCGCCGCCTCGTTAAAGTCGGGAACGGTAATCGAAAAACCGACCGGCTTCCCGTCGACTTCGGCCAAAAGCGCCTGCTCCGGACACGCGATTTTTCGCAAATTGTCGGCGTACGCGCGCACTTCTTCCTGCGTCAAAGAAACGCACGCCCACCACCATTCGGAACGCACCGCTTCGTAAACTTCCATGCAACGCTCGACGTCGGCGGCAAAATTTTTGACCGAAATTCCCCGCACCAAAAAATTGTAACGTTTTTGCAAGCGTTCGACGATCGGCCGCCATTGGTCGGCGAAAATCGCGCTTTAGTCAAACCACCCGGAGAATACATCGCGGTTTTTTTGAAGGCCCCAATTGTCGAAAAGTCGCGGATAATAACTCGGGTTGTACGGCATCATCACTTTAGCCGGCGAGTCGAACCCCTCGACTAAAAGCGCGCACTCGTAATTCGTCGAGAACTCGACCGGCCCGAACAGGAGGTCGCGTTTTCTCTCCGCTTTTAGGACGCGAGCGGCTTGGTCGAAAAGCGCGTCCGCGACGTTTTGATCGTCGACCGCTTCAAAAAAGCCGAACATGCCCATATTCGACCCGTTTTCTTCGTTGAAACGCGGGTCGTCCGACGCGACGATACGTCCGAGAACCTCGGAACCTTCGACGGCGAGGAACATTTTCGCCCAACCGTGACGAAAAAACGGATTCCGTTTCGGATCGAGTTTTTCGCGCGTTTGAAAATCGAACGGCGCGGTCCAATTGGGGTCGTTTTTGTAAATTTTTCGCGGAAGTTCGATAAACTTCTTACGATCGTTTTCGTTTTTAACTTCGATGATTTCCATTGCGAACGCCGACTATAAATAATATATTAATATATTGACAATTTCAGTCGAAACGGGACGCGATCGCGCGCCGCCGCTCGCCGCTCGGGACGGCGAAAACGTTCCGCAAACGAACGTCGCCGCTTGCGCCCGTCGAAT
>JAFTUJ010000088.1 GCA_017466305.1 Thermoguttaceae bacterium | reverse complement strand
TGGTTTTGACGGCAGAAGGCGGTGAGGACGAACGCTGTTGACGCGTCGTCGTTGATGTTGATTTTGTCGTCAGAAGGCGTGGAGGACGAGCGCCGTTGACGCGTCGTCGTTTCTGTTGGTTTTCGCGGCTGAAGGCGGGGAGAAGGAGCGTCGTTGACGCGGCGTCGTTTCTGTTGAGTTTGTCTTCAGAAGGCGGGGAGGACGAGCGTTGTCGACGCGGCGTCGTTAAGGTTGGAGGGGAGAGGAGGAAAAGTGGAGACGGCGGATTGTCGACGCGGCGTCAATAATGTCGAGCGGTTGCGACTCGGCGCGTTGGGGAAGAAAGAGAATTGACTTGCCGCGGCGGCGTCGATTCGCGGTTCGACGCCGCCGCGGCAAGCGTTGTAAACGCCGTTATTTCGAGAGTTCGACGTTGAAAACAAACGTGTGCGCGCCGTCGCGTTCGGCGTCGGTCATCTCGTAAACGCTCGTCAGCGACTCCGCCGGAAGGGCGAGTTTGCCGTTCGCGTCGACCTTGACGGCGAGCGGTTCGATCGCGGAACCGTCGTTCTTTTTCGAAACCAACACGTTCGGGCCGAGACGCAACACCGTTTCCGGAAGCGTCGCGGTTTGCCCGGCTTCCAACGTCGGAACGGCGACGCGGTTGAAGCGGCGGTCTTCCAAAATCGGCTCGGCGGCGAAACGAATTTCAAATTCCGAACCCGCGTCGACGTCGCCCAAAACGCAACGCCCGTTCGCGACGGCGACCGAAATCGACGTCGAAACCGAAACCGAACCGCCGCTCGTTTGCGTCGTTTGCGAAGCGGAAGCCGAAACGTTCGCCGCCCAGTCCGGAATGCGAATCGCCAAGGAAACTTTTTTCCCTTGCGGGCCCGCGACCTTAACTTTCGCGCCGAAAACGGTTTGCGCGCCCTCTTTTTTCGGTTCGAACGGTCGCGACGAAACGCTCCACTTCTCGCCGTCGAGGTCGAGCGGAACGTCGAACTCGAGCGGGAAGTTGTAGTAAATCGTCTTTTGACCGTCGTTTCCGACCGCGCCGACCGCCAAAAATTCCTTCAACTCGTAATAGCCGAGCGGGCCGTGATAGCTGCAGCACCAATACGACTCGGCATAACGCGGCTTCCAAGAGAACGGGCCCTTGTCGTCGACGCCGAGATGACGGTGCCCGAAACCGCCGGTCGCCCATTGGTTCGCTTGGTACGCGTTGTAGAGCATTCGTTCGGCGAAGTCTAAGTACTTGGCTTCTTTCGTGTTGCGCCAAAGCATTAGGTTGAGCCGCATCCAGTCCGCCTCGCTGCAGCCTTCGTCGCTCGGATACGACACTTCGTACTTCTCGGAAACGCCGCCGCAGGGGTTGACGTAACCGCCGGAAACCGCCTCCGTCCAACGGTTCGCGACGCGGTCGAGGTACTTCTTGTCGCCGGTTTCTTCGTAAAGCATAATCAACGCTTCGTGGGCGCTGATCGAACCGTGGCTGTGCCCGACCGGGAGCGTGTCGAACTGTTCGTGGAAATCGGCCATAACCTTCGCCGTTTCAAGGTATTTCGCTTCGCCGGTAACTCGGTAAGCGCGGACGAGACCCTCGATTCCGTGATAGACGCAGGTAACGTAAGCGGCGGCGTACCCGGCGGCTTGCTGCTTGTACTCGTCCATTCGCGCCGGGTCGCAGAAGCGTTTGACGACGATATTAACGTAAAAATCGGCCATCTTGATCGCCGCGGCGAGCGCTTTTTCGTTCCCGAAGCGTTCGTAAGCCGCGAAAAGACCGAGGATTAGGCGCCCGTTCCCCCAAAGAATCGGCATTTCGAGCGATTTGTCCGTCGCGCCGGCGATATCGATCGGCTTGTCCCAATCGACGTCGCGACCGAAATGGCCGTCCGGCTTTTGGTATTGGACGATTTCGTCGATCACTTGCGGCAAAATCGGCGTCACCGGGCGATCCGGACGCGACGCGAGCGAGGCGATTTCGATGTAACGGCCCGAAATGTCGCCGCTGTAGTTCGTGAAACGCCGCTCTTGATTAAAGTTAACGTCGGCCAACACGAAGTCGACTTTGTCGATCGGCTCTTGCGACAGGCGGTCGAGCGACTTTTGGTAGCGAGCGCCGAGGAAGCCGCCCCAACCGACGTCGTTCGACGCGGCGAAGACGAGCTTTTCGCCGCCGAACGCGCCGGTTTTCGGAACGAACGGAACGGACGACGCGCCGTCGGCAAAGAGAAGGTCGGGACGAACCGCCGACAGAAGAGCGGTCGCGAGGAGGAACGTTCTGCGCGTAAGTTGCATTAAATCGGTCCTTTATGAAAACGGAAAGGAAAGGGCGACGGCGCGAAACGCTTCGAAACGGAACGAACGGCGCGTCGGGATAAAACGGGAAAAAGGGAAAGCGGCGGCGGGCGAACCGTCGCGCTTCGATTATTTTTTAACGTTGCAAAAATCGTCGTTTTCAAACGGCGCTTTTTGTCGCTTTGCCGAGCTTTCGTCGCGGATTTTGCCGGGCGGGTCGGCTCGACCCGACGAGCGCCGCAAACGGGACGCGCCGCAAATAATCGTCGCGTTTTTGGGAAAATCAAAAACGGCGCCGTCAGTCGCGGTAAATCGCCAAATGACGGTAGTAAACTTCGAGGCAAAGGATCGAAAGCGTCGTAACGTAAAGCCGCCCGCCGCCGAAGTTGTACTCGTCGTATTTCGGGTTCCAACTCCCGGCTTCTTTCGACGTTTTCGGCTCTTGCCGCTTGGGAAGTTCCGCGCTCAGCGCCGCGTTCCAGCGCCGCCAATATTTGTCGTAAGGGCCGAGGTGTTTCAGCGCCATCGAGGTCGAATACCAACCGTAAACGTTGCTGTAAAACGCTTTCTCCTCTTCGGCGGTTTGCGGAAAACGGACTAAAAACTCCGGAAGCGTCAACGTTTGCGCGCCCCGTTCGAGCGCCGGATTGTTCCGCTCCCAACCGAGATACTCGCGGCAAAGGAGGCCGGTCGCCGTCATCGACGGTCGTTTGTTGACGTCGCTAATTTGGCCGCGTTTGTCGACTTCGTAAACGTACCCGGCGCCGTCGTCGTATTGGACGGAATCAAGGAATTTCGAAACGTGTTCGAAATGCGACGCCGGGATTTCGATTTTCGCCGCTTGCGCCGTTTTCAGCGCCATTAAACACCAGCCGGTAACGGAAAGGTCGGAGCCGACGCCGGGCGCGTACTTCCAACCGCCGAGTTTCGGATGCTGATTTTCGAGCAAAAAGTCGACCGCCTTTTGCGCTTTGCGACGGAGCGAAACGTTCGCGCCCTTTTCCATCGCGAGGAGTTCGCAAATCCCGATCGTGCAAACGGCGTGCGTGTAAAAAAGGCTCTCCGCCGTAACGCCGTCGGGGGTGAAACAGCCGTCGTCGCGCTGTTGTTTGAGGAGCCAAGTCCAACCGCGGCGGACGTTTGCGGCGTACTCGCCGTCGGTTCTGGTGTTTCCGTCCCCCTGAAACGCGAGGAGCGCAAGGCCCGTCGCGGCGACCGGATTGTCCGGCATGCTCGACGAAACGCCGTCGGAGTAAGGGCCCTGCAGACTCCAAGAACCGTCGCGGCGCTGTTGCTTGGCGAGCCAAGCGAGACCGTCGGCGACCGCGTCTTGAGTGCGTCGGTTCCCGCCGTATTTCGCGATCAAGTCGTTTTTCGTCCCGGGGTCGACGCGACCGGAGAGGGCGTCGGTCATCTCGATTCGCGACTGTTCGAAAAAGGGCGCGTCGACGTTCGGGACGAACGGCAATTCCTTTTCTTCAAAGACGATAGCGTCTTCAATTTTGAGTTCTTGCGGAACGTCGAGCGCGTACTCCTCCGCTTCGTTCGGATTGAGGTTCCCTTCGTCTTCGGTGAAGAAGTCGAGCTGGTCGCCGAGTTCGGTCGAGAAGATCGCCTCGACGACCGGGCGGCGCGGCGCCGGGAAGAAAATCAGCGCGAGAATTACCGCTAAGACGACGTGCAGCGCGACGCTGAAGAGCCAAGAGCCAACCCGCCAACCGGTCGGGACGTTTCCGACGGACTCGGACGGAAGGCGCGTTTTTTCGGCGTCGGGGTCGGTTCCGCGCGAACGGTCGAGCGAACGGAACGCTTCGGGGGACGTCGGCGTCGGGAGCGGAACGCGGCGCGGCGGCGCTTGCGGACGGTCGAACGGAGGCGGCGGGGGCGGAGTCGGCATTGCTCGGCGATTGAAAAGCGGTTGAAAAGGGGAAAAAGGGGGAAATTGGAAAAGGGGAAGCGGAAACGCCGTTCGTTTCGAACGTTCGCGGCGGTCGCGTCGGTCAAACGGTCGCGTCGACCGCCGCGTTTGAAACGATTGTCGCGGTTGAAACGATTGTCGCGGTTGAAACGTTTAGGACGATCGGCGCAATTAAGGCGTCCAAAGCGATCGGCGCGGTAAAAACGTTTAGACGATTGTCGCGGTTGAAACGCTTGAAACGATTGGCGCGAATAAAACGTTTAAAACGGTTTTAGCGGGCGCCGAGTTCGCGACTGCGGGTCGTCGCGCGGTCGACCGCTTCGATCAGCGCGGAGCGGAACCCCCGTTCTTCGAGCGCGGCGACTCCGGCGATCGTCGTTCCGGCGGGGCTGGTAACGGCGTCTTTCAGTTCGCCCGGGTGTTTGCGGGTTTGCAGGTACATTTCGGCGCCCCCTTTGAGCGTTTGCGCGGCGAGTTCGAGCGCGATCGGACGGGGCAAACCGGCTTTCACTCCGCCGTCGGCGAGCGCCTCCAACGCGAGATAAACGAACGCCGGGCCGGAACCGGAAAGGCCGGTAACGGCGTCGAGTTGGCTTTCGGCGAGTTCAAACGCGGAGCCGACCGAGCGGAGCAACTCGCCGACGACGGCGCCGTCCTCCGGCGTCGCGTTTTGCGAACGAGCGAACCCCGCCGCGCCCGCGCCGACAAGCGCCGGAGTATTCGGCATTACCCGAACAAGCCGAATTTCCGGAAAGAGCGCCGACTCAAAATAGGCGATCGGGAGCCCGGCGGCGATCGAAACGAGGAGCTTGCTCGACGGCGCGTCGGAAAGCGCGGCGCGAACCGGCTCGAGCGCGGCGCTCATATACTGCGGTTTGACGGCGAAAAAGACGACGTCGGCCTTCGCGACCGTCTCGGCGGCGTCGGCGCAAACGGTCGCGCCGGTCGTCGACGCGAAACGAGCGGCGGCGTCGGGGGAAACGTCGAACCCGAAAAGACGCTCCGGCGAAACGAGCCCGGCGCGGAGGAACCCGGAGGCGAGCGCGGTCGCCATTTGACCCAAACCGATGAAACCAATGTTGCCGATGTTACACGCTGTTGTCATTATTACTGTAGGGGCCGTTCGAACGGCTCGAAAAGGGACGCGACGGCGAGCGGAGCGTCCGAGGTTGCGGCGACGGGAAAAAGGAAGGAAGACGACGGCGGCGCGACGGCGCGACGGCGGCGAAAAAGGGGCGAAACGGCGGCGTTCGGGAGCGAACGGAGAACGTTTCGGCGCCGTCGAGCGAATGTTTTTCGACTTTTTTCGCCCGAAACGCCGGGAAATTGCGCGGCGAAGGGCGGTTCTCGCGGTCGGGGGCTTGGAAAATTCCGAAAGCGCGGTTATAATAAGGAAAAACGCGTTCGACGTCGACGTCTTTTCTTAGATTATAATCGTTTCCGCTTTTTTTAAAAGTTGGAGGCGGCGGCGGACGCGGCGTTTTCTTCGATTTCTTGCGTTTTCGTCAGAAAAAATGGACGGCGACGCTTGCGAAATCGGAAACGAACGTTAAAATAGATAGATTAGTTAAAATAAAAAAGCGGTTGGCCGCGATTAAAACGCAGAGAGAAAGCGACCGGCGCGCCCAACGTTCGACGAAACGGCGGCGTCGCGGCGGCGTTTCGATATATTGAGAAGAAAGGCGCCGATTATGTCGATTTTATCGTCGTTGGACTCCAAAACAACGAAAACGCGCTCGGACGTCGAGGGCGCGTCCTCCGCCGCGTCCGAAAACGCGAGAACCGGCGGGACCGGCGTTTTCGACGGAACCGGCAAAAGCGGCGAAACCGGTAAAGGCGGCGGAACCGGTAAAAGCGTTAAATCCGGCGTCGGCGGCGCTTCCGGCGCGTCTTCGACGGCGAAAAAAAAGAAGGATCCGGAGCCGACGCCGACGAAGTTCGAGCAAATCCGCGAAGTTTGCGAGTCGCTGGCGGTCGCGCTCTTTTTGGCGTTTCTCTTTAAAACGTTCGAGGCGGAGGCTTACGTCATCCCGACCGGCTCGATGGCGCCGACGCTCTTGGGGCGACATAAGGACGTCGTTTGCGACGAATGCGGCTTCCCGTTCCAAGTCAGCGCGAGCGAAGAGATGGACGGCGCCGCGAACGTTCGCAGCGGGCGGCACGTCGTCGCCGGAACCTGCCCGCAATGCGCGTACACGCAGTATTTCGGGGACGAAAATCCGAATCCGAAACAGGACGTCGGCGCGCCATCCTTCGCCGGCGACCGCATTCTCGTCAGCAAGTTGGAGTTCGACCAACGCGACTTGGAGCGTTGGGACGTCTCCGTCTTCCGTTCGCCCGCCGACCCGAACGTCAACTTCATTAAGCGAATCGTCGGGCTCCCGAATGAACGGCTTCGCGTTCAATACGGCGACCTTTTCGTTCAACCGCTTAGCGACGCGGAGCTTGCGACGGTCGACGGAACCGGAAAAACCGGGAAAAACGGAAAAAACGGCGCCGTCGACGTCGCGACGGGGAACGGCGCGAACGAAATGACGCCGGACGTCGACCTCTCCGACGCGTTTGCGACCGGCGACGCGGAAAACGGCGTCGGGACGGAGAGCGAAACGGCGGCGGCCGCGGCGGGCGCGCCCTTTGAGATCGCCCGGAAAGATTGGAAATATTTGCGACAGATTTTGCAAACCGTTTGCGACGCGGATTATTCGGCGCCGAAATTGGCCGCGCTCGGTTGGCCGGAGCCTTGGACGGACGACTTGGCGGCGCGGAACGAAGGCGTCGCCGGTTGGACGGGGTTCGGCGAAGCGGGGGCGCGCGGCTTCCGATTCGACGGCGCTCCGGTCAAAACGGAGACGCGGGAAACGTTGCGGCTCGGGACGGAGGCGAACGTCGCGCCGGTCGAGGCGGAGGACGTCGAAACGAGTTGGATGCGGTACCGGCGCGTCGTTCCGTCGTCGACCGATTGGTTTTACTTGACGACCGGCAAACTCCCGCCGGAAGTCGAGCGGAGCGGCGTCGTCGCGAACAACCCGCGACTGATCGACGACTTTTCCGGTTATAACGCCGGAATTTCCCGCTTCGCGGAGCTGAATCGCGTTACCGGCGCTTATCAATGGGCGAACGACGGAACCGACGATTTCGCGGAGTACGCGCGCCGACTTCCCGACCCGAACGTCGACGGCGGCGAGCGAATCGTTTGCGCGAAAAATCCGGACGGTTTCGGGTACAACTGGGTCGGCGACTTGGCCGTTTCTTGCCGGTTGACGGTCGAAAAGAACGCGTCGCCGGACGACCGAATTTTGTTCGATTTGGTTCGCGGCGGCGTCGTCTTCCGTTGCGCGGTCGACCCGAGCGCGGCGACGGCGACCCTCTCGATCCCGGGCGTTCCGGAGTTCAAGCCGACGACGGCGCAATTTCCGTTCGCGGTCGGAAAAACGTTTGATTTTGTCTTTTTGAACGTCGACGAAGAGATGCGCGTCGTCGTCGACGGAACGGAACTCGACTTCCCGAGCGTCGGCGTCGGCGTCGGCGTCGACGGGGCGAACGTCGCCGCGTCCGCGAACGTCGCCGCGTCCGCGAACGTCGCCGCG
>JAFTUJ010000087.1 GCA_017466305.1 Thermoguttaceae bacterium | reverse complement strand
GGACGGTTTATCGGCGAAGAACGCGATCCGGAAGCCGCCGACCCGTGTTACCGCCGCGACCCGGAAAAGACAAAAGCTGGATCGGCTTGTACGAACACATTTTACGTTGCCATAACACGCGCAACATGCTCCGCGAAGCCGCGTCCCGCGATAAAAAAGTCGACGTCGAACGCAACGCAAGCGACTTCGATTAACGCTTTTTTACAACGATAAAAAACGGCGCCGACGCTGAATTTCTCAACGTCGGCGTTTTTTTGCGCCCGTCCGCGTCGCCCGGCGTTTGCCGCGACGCAACCTTTGTTTTTTAACGTCTTACGACGTCTTCTTTTGCGCTTTTTCGCCGTCGTTTTCTCCCGAATCCGCCGCCGGAACCGTCGCGCTTCGCACTGTCGCGACGAGAACGATTAACGTCCCGACGACGATTCCCGCCGAAATCGTTTCGTATCCGAAAAGTATCGAAAAAACGACCGCGAAAATCGATTCCAAACACGCGACGACCGAAATAACCGTCGCTTCAAGTTTCGACTGCGCAAGGACTTGCGACCAATACGCGAACCCGGTCGAAATAACGCCGAGATAAAGAAACTCCGCGACGCTTCGCGACGTCGCGATCGACGCAAAATCGATCTTATCCCGTTCGAACGCCGCCGAAAAAAGTATCGACCAAACCGCGACCGTCGCCAACTGCGCCGACGCCGAGTTCAACGGTTCGAAGCGCGACGTAAGTCGTTCCGTCGCAAGGAAATGAATCGCAAAGAAAACGCCGGAAACCAACGAAAAAAGCGCGCCCAAATTAAACGACGTCGTATCGCGGTAAACTTCGAAAAAAACGAAAAGCCCGACCGCGCAAATCGCCGCGTCGACAAACGGTCGCAAGCGAATTTTGCGTTCGAGCGCCGTCAAAAAGAGCGGAACGAAAAGAACGTAAGTCCCGGTAAGCATTCCGTTTTTAGCGGGCGTCGTCAGCGTCGTTCCCCAAGTTTGCGTCGCGAACGCGGCAAAGAGCGCCGTCCCGCAAATCGCGCCGCGCAACGCTTCTTTCGCGCTTAACTTCGGCGATTTAGCCAACTTGCGAAAAACGGTCAGCGTCGCCAACCCCAAAACGAAACGCCCGGTCAAAATGAAGTAAACCGGCGTTTCGCGATTCGTCAAATTTTTGACGACGAGAAACCCAAAACCCCAACTGACGGTCGTTAGCAAAAACAAAAATAAATAACGATATTTCGGCGAAGTCATCGAATCGATTTAAAGGCAAAAAAACAAAACGACGACGCGACGTCGTTTCCAACGCCGCGCCGTCTTCTTAAACAACCGCTAACACGTTGCCGCGACTAACGTTGCAACTCGGCGGTAATCTCGTAAAACCCGGAGCCGAGTTCGAACTCGACGCGTCCGTCGGTCGTCGTTTTTTCAAGCGACGCCGCGTCGAACGGCGCGAAAATTCGCTCGTACTTGACGCCGCGAATCTCGCCCGGTTCCGGCGGCACGATCTTAAGTCGCGTCGAACGGATGTTTAGCGACTCCGGCTTCGTCGTCGGAACGGAAACGAGCGCGGTCGTATTCGGCGGAACCGCGACGCTCCAAACGAACGTTCCGTTCTCGTCGAGCTTCCAATCGCTGATAATCAGCCCGCGCGGCGACTCGTGTTTCGCTTTGACGTAAGTCAAATCGCCGACGACGTTTGGACGCATAATAATCCGCTTGAAACCGAGCGAATTTTCGTCCGCTTTAATCCCCGCGAGGTACTCGTAGAACCAGACGCCGAGGTCGCCGACGAGCATGACGTGGTTGCCGCTGTTCATCGCCGGGTCGGCGGTGTCGCCGTTCCAAAGTTCCCAAATCGTGGTGGCGCCCTTCTCGATCATGTAACCCCAACTCGGGTAATCGCGGTTAGTTGCGAACGCGAACGGAATGTCGATTCGTCCCATATCGCTCAAAACGCGGTTGCTCCACTGGCCGCCGATCAGCCCCGTGCCGACGTGCATATTCGTAACGTTTTCAATGTTTTGCGTCAACGTCGCGAAGACTTTTTCGCGGTCGCCCTCCGGAACGAGTCCGAAGCGAAGCGGCAAGACGCAGGACGTTTGCGTCGCGTTGTCGTAGACGCCCTTCTCCGCATTGTAAAACTTGTCGTTAAACGCTTTCGTCATCTCGGCGGCGCGATCGCGGTAGAAGTCGGCGTCTTCCTTTTTCCCGAGTTTTTCGGCGAAATCGGCGACGATCTTCATGTCGTAAATGAGATACGCCGTCGCGACGAGGCTCGGATTCGTGCGGCGCGCCGGGTCTTCGGAGTGAATCAGCTCCTTGCGCTCCGGCGGAACGCACCAGTCGCCGTAATTATCCTTCGACGTCGTGCCGTCTTCATCGACAAGCGACAGCATGTAATCGATCCATTTTTTGCGCGAATCGTAGTGTTTCGCGATCGCTTGCGAATCGCCGGTCATCACCGCAAGCGTTTGCGGAATAATGACTTGCGCGCTCGGCCAAGTAACGTTCGGGCTGTAGAACCGCCAGTAAGCCGGACAAACGTCGGCGACGTTGCCGTTTTCCATTTGCGAATCTTCGACGTCTTGCATCCACTTGTTATACATGGTGTTAGCGTCGAAAATGTACATTTCGCCCTTCGACTCGGCGGCGCGGTCGCCCTGCCAGCCCATCCGCTCGTCGCGTTGCGGGCAGTCGGTCGGCATGTGCAGGTAGTTGCCGCGCGTCCCCCAAACGATGTTCGAGTAGATTTGGTTGATCGTTTCGTTCGAGGTTTCGAAGGCGCCGACGACCGGCAAGTCGGTGTTTAACGCGTTGGCGGTCAACGTGTTAAGATCGGGCGTTCCCGGATAGCCGGTCAGCTCGGCGTAACGGAAGCCGTGATGCGTAAAGCGCGGTTCGTAAACCTCTTGCGTCGAATCGCCGCGCAAGACGTAAATATCGCGCTGTTTCGCCGTGCGGAGGTTCGCGACGTAAAGGTTCCCGGCTTTCGGGCCGTCGGGTATGAGCGTTTCGGCGAAACGCATCTTAACTTCCGTTCCGGCTTGACCTTGGACGCGCAAGCAAGGAACGCCGACCAAGTTTTGACCGAAGTCGAAAATCCATTTGCCCGGCGCGATCTCCTTGACGGACTTAGGTTTAACTTCGACCGTCTTGCGCATCGCCGGAATCGACTGCGCGACCATTTGCCCTTTCGGCGCGTCGAAAATTTCGACTTGACGCTCCGTCGCAATCGCGACCGACGTTCCGAAACGAGTTTCGATGAAACGCGACGTTCCGTCGACGTGTTTCGCGGCGTCGGAATTCGGGTCGACGACCGTCGCAAGGCGCGCGTCGTAAACCTCGCCGTCGTAATCGTTATTTTCGCGAATCGGCCCGGCGTCGGTTCCCTTCCAACTTTCGTCGCTAACGAAAATATCGGTCGTTCCGTCGGCGTATTCGACTTGCATTTGGAAGAGCAAACGCGGCAAACCGTAGTGAACGCATTTGTCGATGCGCGGCGCGTAAAACCGCCCG
>JAFTUJ010000086.1 GCA_017466305.1 Thermoguttaceae bacterium | reverse complement strand
CGGCAAAAAACGGGCGGGTTTTAACAAAATTTAACAAATTTGAACAAAATATTTTTGTTAAATTTTGCTCCGAACAAAATCCAACAAAATCCAACAAAATCCAACAAATTTTAACAAAACGAACAAACGACGAGCAAAACCAACAAAACGGAGCAAAAACGAACAAACGCGAACAAAACCGCTTCGCGACGCGGATTTTGCGGCGGTTCGGACGCGGAAGCGTCGGCGTCGGCTCGATCGGCTTGGACGCGGCGGCGTTGGGCGTAAACGTCGCCGACCAACGGGAGGCGGAAACCGAGTTCGAGCGGCAGCTCGGATAAAACCGCCTTCGGCGGGCGCGATTTTGAATTTTGAGCGACGTTGGCCCTCTAAGGCGCGTTCGGGCGTCGTTCCGGCTGGGGAGTCGGGAAGGGCGCCTTCTTCGCGTCAGAAACGCGAATAGGGGCGATTCCGGCGATTTGGCGCTTCGGTCGACCCTCGGTTTGCGCGCCGGTTTCGACGCGACGCCGGGGCGAGAAGGCGCTTCGGCGACGGTCGCGAGCGGCGTTTGAGTCGCGTTTTTCCGAGGTCGGCGGCGATTTTCGGGACGGTTCGACGGAGCGGACGCGGCGGGCGCGGACGGAAGCGTCGGCGTTTCAACCGAAGTTGGGCGCAAACGCGGCCGACCAACGGGAGGCGGAAAACGAGCTTCGCGCGGTAGCGCGGGCCCGGAGCCGCGCGGTCGCGGTAGCAAAAATGAACAAAATAAAATAAAAGAATATAAAAGAAAATAAAATACTAAAGGGTGTTGCCTTTTGTTGCGTTTGTTCGTTTGTTAAAATTTTGTTGGATTTTGTTAAAATCGGGCCGTTTGGGGGCTCCGAATCGCGCGTTTGCTAATAATCTTTATAAGCTCCGCTTATTTTAGCTCTTTTTGAAAATTTTTTCTCGAAACGCGAATATTTTTCTTTTTCGCGGCGATTATTGAAGCGTCGCTAGTTTAGGTAAAATGCGATGTCTTTAACGGTCGCGGCGTCTAGGTAAGGGAGCGTTTTCGTTTTTCTTAGTGGTAAAGGACGCGGCGCTTTTCGGGCTTTTCGACGTCGTTTTGTCAATATTACTATAGGGGCGTTTTATGAAGATTGAAAACTTGAAGCTCGCCGAGATCAAAACGAGCGGGCGCAACCTGCGCAAAAACGACGCGGCGGTCGCCGGAATCGCGGAATCGATTCGCCGTTTTGGGTTCCGTCAGCCGCTTGTCGTCGACTCGAACGGCGTTCTCGTCGTCGGCGCCGCGCGACTGAAAGCGGCGAAACGGCTCGGGCTCGCGACCGTTCCTTGCGTTCGCGCCGACGACCTTTCGCCGGACGACGTGAAGGCGTATCGGATTTTGGACAATAAACTCGCCGAAAAGTCGACTTGGGACTTCGCCGCGCTCGAAATCGAGTTGGGCGAGCTAAATTTCGACTTTCAGCCGTTCGAAGTCGAGTTTTTCGCGCCGCCCGACCCCGACGAATTCTTCGACGCGACCGCTTCCGGAACGAAAGGCGCGTTAAAGTCGAGCGAAACGACTCGCGAAGAAGAAAAAAGCGCGTCGGACGTCGGCGGCGCGTCGTCGAACGGCGTTCGCGTCGCAATCGAAGAGGAAAAGAGCGCGAACGAAGTTGAGCGAAGACGTTAGCGACCAACGGGAGCGAGGAAACCGAGTTCGCGCGGTAGCGCGGGCCCGGAGCGCCCGGCGGCGCTTCGAGACGGAAGCGGAGCGCGACGCGTTTCTCGAGCGGCTTCGCGACGAGGGAATCGTCGCGCGAGCGTTCGGGGACTGAATCGCCCAAAGAGGCAAAGGAGAAAACGCCAATGAAAACTGCACCGCTCGTCGTCGCCTGCAACTTCGTCGAAGGCTTTTTGACGCCGACGCCGACCGCTTAACGTTCCGAACTCGAACGCCGCCGAACGTCGCGACGCGATTGAAGTCGTTTGACGCCGGCCGAACGCGTCGCCGCGTAGGCGCTTCTTGGCGGCCTTGCATCGACACGTCTTTCGGATTGAAACGTCGTTCGCCGTCGCGGACGACGACCGGGAAATCGAAATTTTCGACGCGCAAGATCGGGTCGAAGAGTTTTTGACGCGAAAGTTCGGGCGGCCTTGTCGGTTCGGCGACCTCTCGTGCGAAGCGATCGCGCGAACGATTTTGGAGGAGACGGGCGCGGTTCGCGTCGAAGTTCGCGAAGACGGGTTCGGCGGCGCCGTCGTTTCGCGTCGGAGCGAAGACGGGGGCGGGGAATGCTGAAAGTTCATTTCGCGGGCGCGGAGCAATTTACATACGCGCAAATTTATCGCGAGGCGGGCGTTCGGCACGCGCTTTTCACCGTCTTCAATTTCATTTGCGCCGACTTCGGAATCAAAGGAACGCCGCAACAGCCGCGCGTCGACCATATCTTTCCGCCGGCGTTCGTCGAAAGCCGCTTCCGACATTCGATAATGGACTCCGGACTGTTTACGTTAATGTTCGGCGCGCACGCCGGGAAGCGCGACCGACGCTTTATTGGCGCTTGGTTCGAGCGACTCGGCGGCGACCGCGCCGCTCCGGGAGCGCGTTCGAGCGTTTCCGGTTGATTCGCTCCGTCGTCGCTTGCCGTTTCGTCGCGAGCGTATCGTGACAGGCGGACGCGACGTCTATTTGTTTTCGACGAAAAACGGAATCTTCTAACCGAAGTTGAGCGAAGACGTTAACGACCAACGGGAGCGCCGAAACCGAACTTCGCGCGGTAGCGCGGGCCCGGAGCGCCCGGCGGCGCAGTGATCGAGTAAAGAGTGCGTTTTCGTTCGCGGCGGCGCATTATTTGCGGCTCGACTATTCGAGCCCGTGCGCGCGGCTTCACGGGCACAACTGGAACGTCGTCGTTTCGATCGAGGCGCCGCGGCTCGACGCGAACGGAATGGTTTGCGACTTTTCGCGGATTAAACAAACGGTCGTCGAGCGGTTCGACCATCGGGCGTTAAACGACGACGTCGAAGCGTTGGCGACGGCGAACCCGACCGCCGAGAATATCGCGAAAGCGATCGCCGACTTGCTCGACGCGGAATTGCGTTCCGCCGGAAACGGCGCGTTCGTTCGCCGCGTCGACGTCGAGGAGTCGCCGGGCTCGGTCGCGTCGTTCGTTCGAGACGACGAGACGGAAAAGGAGGCGGCCCGATGAGCGTTGTTTGGAGTCTTGCCGAATTGGAACAAGGGCCGACGTTGCGCGTCGCCGAAATTTTCCATTCGATTCAAGGCGAAGGCGCGGCGACCGGTCGAGCGGCGACGTTCGTTCGCTTGGCCGGTTGCAACCGCGCTTGCGAGTTTTGCGACACGGACTTTTCGACGTTCGCGGAACTGACGGTCGAAGAAATCGCGCAAATCGTTCGAGAACTCAATCCGCGAATCGGTTCGCGCCGCGCGATCGTCGTCTTCACCGGCGGCGAGCCGACGCTTCAACTGACGCGGGAGCGTCTCGTCGTTTTTCGGCGCGAATTACCCGGCGTTGAATTCCACGTCGAAACGAACGGCTCGACGCTCGACCGTT
>JAFTUJ010000085.1 GCA_017466305.1 Thermoguttaceae bacterium | reverse complement strand
TTTTACGCGCCGCGAAACGGCGGCGTTTTGATTACCCAAAATCCAAAACATTTTTCAGAGAAATCAAACGCCAACTTTTGCCCCGCGGCGCGGTTCCTCTTTTAACGATCGTTGCGATTATTCCGCTTATCGACGACGTTTCAAGGAAATGGAAGCCGCGTCGCGCCGCCTCCCCCCGTTGCCCTCGTTTCCTTCTTCTGTTAAAATAACGTCGATTGTTTTTCGCCGCCTCGTCGCCGGTTCGTTATTCCCGCGCGCTTGCTTCAAACGTCGACGTTAGGCGAGCTTCGAGCGTCCGTCCGTTTCCCGTTACCCCTTAGAAAGCGTCGATTATGTCGCAAAGATCGATCCCGTCCGATATTGAAATCGCCCGTCGCGCCCCGTTGCGTCCCATCCAAGAAGTCGCCGCGAAACTCGGAATCCCCGAAAACGCCGTCGAACTTTACGGCAAGCAAAAAGCCAAAATTTCGCTCGAGGAAATTCGCGATATTCCGCAAAAAAAAGACGCGAAATTGATTCTCGTTACCGCGATTTCCCCGACGCCCGCCGGCGAAGGCAAAACGACCGTCAGCGTCGGCCTTTGCGACGCGCTGAACGTCCTTAAAAAGAACGCCTGCTTGGCGTTGCGCGAACCGTCGCTCGGGCCCTGCTTCGGCGTCAAGGGCGGCGCGGCGGGGGGCGGTTACGCGCAAATCGCCCCGATGGAGGAGATCAACCTCCACTTCACCGGCGACTTTCACGCGATCACGGCGGCGCACAACCTGATCGCGGCGATGGTCGACAATTCGCTTCACCAAGGGAACCCGTTCGGGCTCGACTCGCGCCGCGTTACATGGGGTCGCGCTCTCGACGTCAACGAACGGGCGTTGCGACAAATCGTCGTCGGCCTCGGCGGGACGGTCAACTCGGTGCCGCGCGAAAGTTATTTCCTCATCACCGCCGCGCCGGAAATAATGGCGATTCTTTGCCTTAGCGAAGATCTGCGCGACCTGCGCGAACGCCTCGGCAAGATCGTCGTCGGTTACACGACGTCGGGCGCCCCCGTTACCGCCGCCGACTTGAAAGCGCGCGGCGCCGCGACCGTCCTCATGAAGGAAGCGATCAAGCCGAACCTCGTTCAAACGCTCGAAGGCAACCCGGCGTTCGTTCACGGCGGCCCGTTCGCCAACATCGCGCACGGCTGCAACAGCGTCGTCGCGACGAAAACCGCGCTCAAATTCGCCGATTACGTCGTTACCGAGGCCGGTTTCGGCGCGGACCTCGGCGCGGAAAAATTCTTCGACGTCAAATGTCGCAAAGCCGGTTTAACGCCGAACTTAGCGGTCGTCGTCGCGACGATTCGCGCGCTGAAGTTTCACGGCGGCGTCGCGAAAGCCGACTTGGGAACGCCGAACGCCGACGCCGTTTCGAAGGGCTTCGCGAACCTCAAGCGCCACGTCGAAAACGTCCGCAAATTCGGCGTTCCGGTCGTCGTCGCCATCAACAAATTCGACGGCGATACCGACGAAGAACTCGCCGTCCTTCGCGAACGTTGCGCCGAAATCGGAGTCGACGTCGCCTGCGCGACGCACTGGGCCAACGGCGGCCAAGGCGCGGTCGAACTCGCCGAAACGGTCTTGCGAACGCTCGACGCGAACCCGACGTCGAACTTTAAACCGTTGTACGCGGACGACTTGCCGCTCGAGCAAAAACTCGAAACGCTCGCTCGCGAAATTTACGGCGCGCGCGGAATCGTCCTCTCGAAACAAGCGCGCCGCCAACTCGACGAACTCGTCGCGCTCGGTTGCGACAATCTGCCGGTTTGCGTCGCGAAAACGCAATATTCGTTCTCGGCCGACCCGAAACTGCTCGGCGCCCCGACCGACTTCGACCTGGAAGTTCGCGAACTCCGTTGGAGCGCGGGCGCCGGTTTCGTCGTCGCGTTGACGGGCGAAATCGTTACCGCGCCGGGACTTCCGCGCGTTCCGGCGGCGGAGGCGATCGACCTCGACGAAAACGGCGACACGGTCGGCCTTTTCTAAACGTCCGTTGTCCGTCGCTCGCCGCGCTCCTCCTTAAATCTTAAGGAGCGACGCGTCGACTTCGCAATCCTTGCGAACGAACGATTTAACGTTTCTAAGTCGTTCGTTCGCGTCGTTTTTATTCCTCGCTCTTTTTCCGTTTTCCGCGCCGCCTCGGGCGTTTTGGCGTTATGCAACTTCAACTTATCGCGACGTCGACGACGGGTCTCGAATCCGTTGTCGCGCAAGAACTTAAAGACCTCGGGCTTTCGCCGCGCAACTCCGATTTCGCGATCGGGCGCACCCACTTCGAAGGCGGCTTTTCCGATTTGATTAAGGCGAACCTTTGGTTGCGTTGCGCCGGAAAAATTCTCGTTCAACTTGCCGAATTTGACGTTTCTAATGATTTTGACGTTATTTTCGACGCGGTTAAAGCGATAGAATGGGAAAGTTGGGCGCCCCGCAACGCGAATTTTCACGTCGAAGGCCGGTCGGTTCGCTCGAAAATCACGAGCGTTCCGGCGCTGCAGCGAACGGTCAAAAAGGCGATCGTCGACCGACTTTGCGGCGTTTGGGGCTTGACGTCGCTTCCGGAAACGGGTCCGACGTATACCGTTGAAATTTCGTTGCTTAAAGACCGCGCGACGATCACGCTCGACTCGACCGGGCGCGGCCTTCACCGCCGGGGTTATCGTTTAATGAACGTCGTCGCGCCGCTTCGCGAAACCCTTGCGGCGGCGTTGGTTAAGCTCTCCGTTTGGCGCCCGGGCCGTCCGCTGATCGACCCGTTTTGCGCGTCCGGAACGATTCCGATCGAAGCGGCTCTCATCGGTCGCAACATCGCGCCCGGTTTGAAACGTTCCTTCGACGCCGAAGGTTGGCCGCTAATCCCGCGCAACCTTTGGGACGAGGCCCGCGAAGAGGCCCGCGCCGCGATTCGTCCGACGCTCGGCGAGAAGATTTATGGCTCCGATATCGACGAGACGTCGTTAAAGTTTGCGCGACAGCACGCCGTCAACGCCGGCGTCGACGAAGACGTCGTTTTCAAACGCCGCGACTTCCGCGACCTAACCGACGACCGCGAATACGGTTGCGTTATTTGCAACCCGCCTTACGGAGAGCGGCTCGGCGACGTCGCGCAACTCCGTCCGCTTTACGAGTCGATCCCGGCGGTTCTCTCGAAGTTGCCGACTTGGAGCCATTACATCATTACGTCTTGGCGCGACTTTGAGAAAACGATCGGCCAAGAAGCGACGCGACGCCGCAAACTTTACAACAGCCGCGTCGAATGCGTTTATTATCAGTTTTTGGGCCCGAAACCGCCGCGAAATTTCGATTTCGCCGCCGCGTCCGACGTCTTTACCGCCGCGTCCGACGTCGATTTTGAAAACGAAGAATATCGCTCGGAAATCGTTTCCTCAGTCGAAGGCGGTCCGCAAAGCGCCGATTTTTCCGACGCGTTTGAAAACTCCGGCATTGAAACAAAAATCGAAAAGAACGCCGACTCGTCCGACGGCGCCGCTCGCTCCGAACATTCCGAGCGTTCCGCGAACGCGCCCGCTTTCGCCGGTCTCGACGCTTACGCCGACCGAATCGCGGAGGAATTTGGGCGTTGTTTAACGAATCGCGTCCGACATTTACGCCGTTGGCCGTCGCGCGGAATCACTTGTTATCGCTTGTACGACAAGGACTTGCCGGAAGTTCCGCTCGCGATCGACGTCTTCGAAGGGCGTTGGCTCCATATCGCCGAATACGACCGACACGACGAGCGAACGGTCGGGCAAAAACGCCTTTGGATCGACAAAATGGTCGCGAAAGCGGCGGAAATTTTGAATATCGAGCCCGAAAACGTCTTTTTCAAACGCCGCGCGCGTCAACGCGGTTCGGCGCAATACGAAAAGCTCGACGAAACCGGGCGCGTCGTTAAGGTTAACGATGGCGGGCTCTCTTTCCTTTGCAATTTAACGGATTATCTCGACGTCGGGCTCTTCCTCGACCATCGCGAAACCCGACAAATGGCGCGCAAAGAAGCGAACAGAAAACGATTTTTGAATCTTTTTTGTTATTCCGGCGCTTTTACCAGTTACGCGGCGGACGGCGGCGCTTCGTCGCTTGTTTCGGTCGACCTTTCGCCGACCTACCTCGACTGGTGCGAAGCGAATATGGAGGAAAACGGTTTTTACG
>JAFTUJ010000084.1 GCA_017466305.1 Thermoguttaceae bacterium | reverse complement strand
TCCTCGGCGCCGCCGGGTTGGGCGACGTCGGCGAACTTTTCCCCGATACCGCCGAGGAAAACCGGGGCCGCGACTCCGGCGAAATCCTCGCGCTTTGCAACGAAGCGGTCGCGGAGGCCGGTTGGCGCGTCTCGAACCTCGACTGCGTTGTTTCGGCGCAACGTCCGAAATTAGGCCCGCTTAAAGAAACGATGCGCAACCGAATCGCGGCGATTCTCGGCGTCGAACCCGGCCAAGTCAACGTCAAAGCGAAGACCGGCGAACACGTCGGCCCGGTCGGTCGGCTCGAAGCGATCGAAGCGCAAGCGGTCGTTTTGCTCGAACCGCTCGACGCAACCTCCGCCGACTAACGCGTTACCGTTCCTCCGTTTCCCCCGTTTTTCCCCTTTCCCCCGCTTTCCGGAGTTCCCGCAATGCCGATTTTCCCGAGCGGCCCGCTGACCGTTTACCGTCGCGCGGCGATGGCGTCCGATTTCGAAGTTTCGCTCAACGCGACCCGCGACGACTCCGGGGCCGACGCGGCGCTCGACGCGCTCGACGAGGTCGACCGCGTTGAAAACGTCCTGTCGATTTTCCGCCCGACGACGCTTGCGAGCCGCGTAAACCTTTTGGCGGCGGAGCTTAACGTTCGCGTCGACGAAGAGTTTTGGGGTTGGCTCGAAACGGCGATTCGCTTTTCGAAAGAGACCGAAGGCGCGTTCGACGTCGCGGCGGCCCCGATTTGGCGCGCTTGGGGGTTCGCGAAGCGGGACGGCGCGTTTCCGGCTCCGGAGATTATCGAACGCGCGCTCCAACTCTCGGGAACTCGGCATTTGCAGCTCGACGAAGCGGAACGCTCGATCGCGTTCGACGAAGAGGGCGTCGAGCTGAATTTCGGCGCGATCGGGAAAGGAATCGCGCTCGACGCCGCCGCGCAAAAGCTCCTCGCCGGCGGTCAAACGAACTTCCTAATCCAAGGCGGGAAAAGCGGTTGCGTCGCGCGCGGCGGGCGGCTCAACGACGATCTTTTCGTTTTCGGCGACTTTGCCGACGAAGAATCCGACGAAAGCGACGACGAAAACCGCAATGCCGAAAATCGCAATGACGAAAACCGCGACGACGAAAACCGCAATAAAGAAACGAACGCACCGCGTCCCGACGTTTTCCCCCCAAACGCCGTTTTCGCGTTCGGCTCCGCGGTCGAAACCGTTTTAACGCAAGGCTTGGGCGCTCTCTCCTCTTCCAACGACGCCGCGTCGCTTGGCGGCGAAACCGACGAAGACGACGACCCGGAATTCGACGAAGAGAGCGGGCGGCGTCGCAGGACGTCGCGTCGGGCCGACGAAGAGGCGGTCGAGGCGTTAATTCCGGAATTTTTGCGCCCGGACGCGGAAACGGAGCGCTTGGCGGCGCTTTCTAAATCCCGTCGTTTCAAGGGTTGGACGATCGGCGTCGCGCACCCGCTTTTCCCGGAGCGGCGCGTCGGCGAAATCTTCCTCCGCGACCGCGCGCTCGGCACGTCCGGCTCGACGTACCAGTTTTTCCGTTGCGGCGGCAAGCGTTACTCGCACGTCGTCGACCCGCGAACCGGCTACCCGACGACCGGCGTCCTCTCGACGACCGTTTTGGCCCCGACCGCGACTGAGGCGGACGCGCTTTCGACGGCGTTTTTCGTTCTCGGCCCGGAAAAAACGGCGGCGTTCTGCGCGAACCGTCCGGAAATCGGCGCGCTTCTCGTCCTCGAACGGGAAACGTCCCCCGGATACGCCCTCGCGACGTTCAACCTCGGCCCGGACGTTTGGCGCGAACTCTAAACGCCGCCGCGACCGTCAGTTAAGCGCCGCTTCCTTTTCGTTCGCAACGGCTTCGCTCCGCGCTCGTCTCAAACGCGTCGACGTCTTGTCGCGTCAACGGCGACGGAAGCGGCTCGCGGTTCGGGCCAACGTCGCGCCGACGTTCCCGCTCCGCTCCGTTTCCGCAAGACCAAGCGTCGCGGCAAGTTTCAAGCGCTTCAAGCGCTTCAAGCATTTCAAGCATTTCAAAAATTTCAAGCAATTTTAAACGGCTTTAAACGCTTTTAAGCGGAGGTTTAAACGGTTTCAACGCAAAGAAGCGCCGCCGGTTCCGTTCCCCTCTTGCAGCTTCAAAAAGAGCGAAAACGCCCAAACGCAAAGCGCCGCCCATTCCAAAAACGCCTCCCAACGCGCAAAAGACGCCGACGTCGAAGAAACTTCAATATAAAAGAGCGCGTACAAGCCAAAAGCGCTCGCCGCGATCGTCTTCTCCGAAACGCGTCGAACGTTCGCGCTCAGCAGATTTCCCAACGCTTTTGCCAACAACGCCGCCAAGACCGCCGCGTAAAAAATCGTCAAGCCCAATTCCAACTTCGACGCCGGATTTTCGCGTTCAAGCCCCAAAAAATAAAAGAGCGGCGCCGCCGTCAACGCGACGGTCAAAAGCGCGTCCTTCCAGCCGAACCGTCGACAATAAGAAAGAGCGACGACAAACGCCAAAGCGCCGACGGCGTTCGTCGCCGTCGCGCAAAAACGCCCCGTCGCCGGCGACAACGCGTCGCATTTTAGCGCGTATTCGAGCGCCATTCCGGTCGCGACAAACCAAAAAACGCCGACGGCGGACACAACGTAAAACTTTACGCAAGAGCGTCTTAAAGCGATCGCGGCGCCGTTGTTAACAAGAACGAGCGTCGTCAGCGAAACGGCGCCGACGCAAAAGGCCGCCCTATTGAGCTCCAAGATTGCGAAGAGCTCGAGACTTACCCCCAAGAGCAAGAAAACAAGATTCGCCGTCAACAGGCAGACCGACGCCGCGCCGCGCAAAATCGCGCCGTCGTCGGGAAGCGGAACCGGTTGGACGCGCGGCAAACTCGACGCTCCAACCGAACCGTTCGACGCGGGTTGCGGAAAACGCGACGGCGAAACCGCTCCGGACGCGCCGTTCGACGCGGGTTGCGGAAAACGCGACGGCGAAACCGCTCCGG
>JAFTUJ010000083.1 GCA_017466305.1 Thermoguttaceae bacterium | reverse complement strand
CCGACGCGGTCGCGCCGTCGAGCGACGACCTCTGCGCGCTCGCGCCGGAAGTCGGTCCGAGCGCCGTCGAACTCGACGCGCCCGCTTGGAACGCCGCGCTCGAAGAGCTTTTGCTCGCCAACTCCCTCTCCTGCTCCGCTTACCTCGCGACCGAAAAAATTTCCGACCGCTTCCCGGAATTGCCGAACTTTTTCTTAACGCAACGCGAAGAATTTCGCCGCCTCCTTTCGCCGCAAATCTTAATGGCCGAAGAAAATTCGGCGACGCGACTTTACCATAAAACGCACCCGGATTACCGCCCGGTCGTTTCGACGACGGCGTTGGCGGCGCTAAATATCGGCGGCGCGCCCGACGCGACGTCGGCGGAAGCTTCCGAATCCGAAAACGCTCCCGCCGACAAACGCCGCGCCAACGTCGTCAACGACGCGCAAACGTTCCCCGAACTCGCCGAACGCGCCCGCTTCGTCGCTCAAGAATGCCGCCGACTCGCCGAATATTTATCTTGGGGCGACGTCGCGACGAACTTCTACGACGAGACCGACTTTCAAGATCAAGACGCCGAAAACGGCGCGCGTCCAAGACCGACGTTCCTTCGGACGGTTTCGCGTCGTCTCTCCGAAGACGAATGCGAAGAAGCGGCCCAATGTTACGAAATCGCGGCCAAAGCGTTCGCGCTCTTCGCTCAAGTCTCCGCCTTGCCGCGCAACCAACGGCACGACGCGTTTTTCACCCTCGTCGCTCAAGCGACCGCCAACGCGCAATGCGGTCTAAAATCCGTTTTAATCCGACTTAACGTTCCGCTCGTCGCCGACGACGTTCAACGCGCCGCTTACGAACTTCTATTAAGCCATTGCGGTCCAAGAGGCGTTTTCCTCAACAACCTCCGCTTTCACGACCGCGTTAGCTTCGAGGAAACCCTCGACGTCGGCGGCGAAATCGCTTCGTTGGCCGACGAATTCGAAACCCTTCGCGCTCGCGTTAAAGAACGCAAAACGCTCGAAGGCAAAGTCGATTATCACCTGAAAAAAATCGCGGTCGCCCCCGATTCGCTTTACGATTGGAATAAAATCGTCGAAGCGACGACGCAACTCTGCGAAACGTTCCGCATGCCGCCCTCCTCCATTTGGTTCCGCGAACGCCTGTTGGACGTCGTCGATAAAATCCCGGACGAAGCGCAAACGACCGACGCTTTCGGTCGCGTCGTTCAAGAAATCGACCTCGCCCGAATGCGCGAAGACGACGCGATGGCGGAAATCTTCGAAATGCCGGAAGTCGTCGCGTATTCCCCCGCGATTCAAGCGGTTCGCGAGCGTTACAACGGTTCGCGCGCCGTTTTCATCGGAGGCACGCCGCAACCGCACCTCCAAGCGCGCATCGAAAAGAACCTGAACGTTCGCCTCCATTGGCCGGAAACCAACCACGGCGACTCGCTCGAACGCTTCGCCGGCCTCCTACGCGACGCCGAAACCCGCCTGTTCCTTATTTACATCCCTTGGTGCAGTCATAAACACTCGGAAGAGTTCGCGGCGATCGTTAAAGACGCCAATAAAGATTGCGTTCGCCTCCGCAAAGGCACGAATCCGGAACAGATCGCGCAGGCGATTTGCCGTCAATTCCGCCTCCTTCCGGAATCGCAACTTTAAACGTCGCGCCCTTTTCGACGTTAACGTTGTCTCGTTTCCGACCTAACGTTAACGTCGCCGCGTTCGCCTCCGTTCCTTCCTCCGACGCCGCCGCTTTCCCCTCGCCCAATGCCTTCCCTTTCCTCCCCGACGCAACCAACGATTCGAGAACGTTTAACGCTCGCCGCGCTTGCCGAAGCGGAGGCGTACGGCTTCGAAGGCTTCTCGGTGCGACGCGTCGCGAACGCTTGCGGCGTTTCCTGCGCGGCGCCGTATAAACATTTCAAGAACAAAAGCGAACTTCTCGCGTCGGTAATCTCTTATATTAACGAAAAATGGTTGGAGCGTCAAGAAAAGACGATCGCTCGGTTCGCCGACGCGCCGCTTCGACGCCAACTTGTCGAACTAAGTCGCGAATACGTTCGCTTTATGGTCGAGAACCCGCGCTTTCTCGCCGTTTGGACGGCCAAAGGCAAAACCGGCGGCGTCGACTATCTCCCGATCAAAGCGAAAACGAGCGAGCTGTCGAAAGACCTGCTTCGGCAATACTGCGACGAAGCGAACGTTTCGGAGGAAACGGCGCGCGCCAAGATGTACGTCGTCCGTTCGCTCATTTACGGCGCCGCGTTGATGTTTTGCAACGGCGACCTTCCTTACGACGAAAAATCACTCCAGTTCGTCGCCGATTTTGTCGACCGCGAATTCGACCTCCCTTAATTTAGCCGCATTTAACTTTTTCATTCCAAAAGCGCTCGCCCTCCCCCGCGACGCCCCCTCGGAAAAACCAATCCGCCGCCACGGTAATTAGGGACGCCAAACACGCCTTTTTTACCCTGTTAGACAAAATTAACTTGCCGCGTTTCAAGACATTTTTTCAAAAAATGTCAAAAAGAACGCAAATAGGGCGCTCCCCCCGCTTGACGTCGAAGCGATCGCGGTTATATTGTACGTTGAAAACGCGGTTAACAGCGCTAACCGGCGACGTCGACGCCCAACCGACTCGCCTGCCGGGTAAATTGGGCTTAATTTCGTTTTTTTCGCAAAATTCCTTCGTCGCGACGCGGCGTTTTTACGTAATCCATACGCGCGGCCCGCCGACGGCTCGCCTTAGGAGAATCACAATGGACGTCTTTCAAATGATCGCGAACGCGTTGGCCGACCGTTACGGCCTCGACGCTTCCGAAATCACCCCCGAAACGGAACTTATCTCGCTCGGCGTCGACTCGCTCGACGCGGCGGAGCTGTTAATGGCGCTGGAAGAAAAAATCGGCGTCGAAATCGAACCGACGAAAAAGTTGGCGACGATCAAAGACGTCGTCGCGACGGTCGAAGCGGCGCAAAACGAGTCGTTTTAAGTCGCCGAGTCCCTTAACCCGTTCCCTTTCCCCGCCTTACGAGAACGAAAATACACCAAGGCGGCGACGCCTTATAAGAATATTGAAAGGATGCGCATGAACCGTCGAGTCGTTGTTACCGGCATGGGCGCCGTTACGCCGATCGGAATCGGCGTTAGAAACTTTTGGTCGAACCTCAAAGCCGGCGTTTGCGGAATCGGCCCGATCACGCGTTTCGACGCGTCGCGGGTTAAGTCGAGTCTCGCCGGCGAAGTGAAGAACTTCGACCCGCTCGACTGGTTGGAAAAAGCCGAAGTCGTCAAGATGGACCGCAGCGCGCAATTCGCGGTCGCCGCGGCGTCGGAAGCGATTCAACTGAGCGGCGTTCTCGGCACGTTCGACCCGAACCGCGCGGCGGTTTACCTCGGCACCGGAATCGGCGGTTTCGAAACGAACGAAGCGAACTGCTTCAAACTCTTCGACAAGGGTCCGCACCGCGTTTCTCCGTTCTTCGTTCCGATGATGATCGCGAACATGCCGGCGGGTCTCCTCGCGATTCGTTACGACTTCCGCGGCGCCGCGCTCCCGGCGGTTACCGCTTGCGCGTCCGGCACGAACGCGATCGGCGAAGCGGTTCGCGCGATTCGTCACGGTTACGCCGACGTCGCGCTGACCGGCGGAACGGAAGCGCCGATCGTCGAAGTCGGCGTCGCCGGTTTCAACTCGATGAAAGCCCTCTCGACCGCCGAAGACCCGAACGCCGCGTCCTTGCCGTTCGACGCGCGCCGCGCCGGTTTCGTCATCGCCGAAGGCGCCGGGGTTCTCGTTTTGGAAGAATACGAACGCGCCAAAGCTCGCGGCGCCAAGATTTACGGCGAAATCGTCGGTTACGGTTCGACGTGCGACGCCTACCACATGACCGCGCCGCGACCGGACGCCGACGGCGCCGCTCGAGCGGTCGTCGAAGCGCTCCGCGAAGCCGCTTGGCAAGCGGGCGAAAGCGTTTACGTTAACGCGCACGGCACCGGCACCCACCTGAACGACGTCGCGGAAACCCGCGCGCTGAAAATCGCGTTCGGCGAAGACGAAGCGCGCCGCCTCGCGATCAGTTCGACGAAATCCGCGACCGGGCACATGCTCGGCGCCGCCGGAGCCGTCGAGGCGAACGCTTGCTTAAAGGCGTTGGCCGAAAACGTCGCGCCGCCGACGATCAACCTCCTCGAACCGGACCCGGAATGCGACCTCGACTACATTCCGTCGACGAAGCGCGAAGCGAAGTTCGACCTCGCGATTTCGAACTCGTTCGGCTTCGGCGGGCACAACGCTTGCCTCGCGTTCCGCCGAATCGGCGGTTGAGCGGCACGCCCTCTTTTTTACGACGCGGCGACGGAACGCCGCGTCTTTAACAATTCTCGTTCAAGGATTTAAAGGAACCGCGTCCGATGGAATTCGTCGATATCGAACGTTTTTTACCGCACCGCAAACCGATGTTGCTGCTGGATTCCGCGGCGTTGGACGGCGACGTCGCGCGCGGCAAGTTGCAAATTACCGGCGACGAATGGTTCGTCCAAGGCCATTTCCCGAACCATCCGGTCGTTCCCGGCGTTATTCTCTGCGAAGCGCTCGCGCAAACGACGGCGTTTCTCCTCGCGAACGGCGTTCCGGAAAACAAAACGCCTTATTTGGTCGGACTTAACAACGTTCGCTTCAAACGCCCGGTCGAGCCCGGCGACGTTTTCGAAACGGCCTGCAAAGTCGACCGAATCAAAGAGCCTTTTTATTTCACGACTTGCGAAGGTTTCGTCGGCGGCAAGCAATGCGTCAAAGCGGAGCTTTCCTTCGCGCTGATCGAGAAAAAAGACGACGCGTCGCAGAAGAAGAACGACGCGTCGGAACCCGCTTAATTCCAACGTTTACCGACGGCGAAGCGAAGTCGATTTCGACGACGTTTCGCCGTTTTTGTTTCCAAGCCGCGCTCGACGCTCGACTTGCCTTTCTTCCCCCCCTTTGCGTCGCCGACGCGCTCCCCAAAAAACGCGTTTTAGCGACGCGCGAACATTGCGTTAAAGGCAAAAATGACCGCGCTAAACCAAGATCATCCGAAAACTTACGATTCGGCCCCGATTCGACGACAATTTGAAGCGGAGTTCGATTTTTTGAACGTCTTCGAACGCAACGCTCGACGTTTCGCGAACAAACCGGCCCTCAGCGATCCGCCGACCGGGCGCGTTTGGACGTACGCCGAGCTGAACGCCGAGGCAAACCGTTTGGCGAACGCGCTTTACGCCGACGGCGTTCGCAAAGGCGACGTCGTTTCGGTCGGGCTCTACAACGGCGCGGAGTTCGTTTTCGCTTACATCGCGTCGCAAAAAATCGGCGCGATCTTCAATCCGCTCAACTACAACTGGTCGCCGAACGAAATCGCTTACGCGTTCGACGACAGCCGCCCGAAAATCTTTATTTTCGACGCGGAAATGGAGTCGGTCGTCGCGAAAGCGTTGCAAACGGCGGCGTTTCCTCCGGCGAAAACGGTTCGCGTCGGCGTTCCGGAAAGCCTTCAAATTGAATGCGTTGCGTTCGACGATTACGTCGCGCCGTTCGCCGCCGACGCCGCCGCGCCGCCGAAACCGGAAAACGTTTCAATTTTCGACGAGATCGCCCGCCTCTACACGTCCGGCACGACCGGGCGCTCGAAGGGCGTTCCGATCAACCGCATGAACGAGGTCATGTCGGCGCACGAAGTCGCGATGCGCTATCCTATTTTCTCGGACGACGTTACGATCAACACGACGCCTTGGTTCCATCGCGGCGGTTTCCACGGCGGCATGACGCCGACCCTTTATCTCGGCGGCGAAATCGTTATTTTACGGCAATTTAACCCGTCTGCTTGCCTCAAATGCGTTCAAAAGCGGAAAGTTACGATTCTACTCGGCGTTCCGTCGGCGATGACGATGGTCGCGCGCAAACAGGAAAAAGCGAACGCCGACGTGAAGTCGCTTCGCCTCCTCGTCATGATGGGAAGCGACCTCGAACGCGCCGTTTACCGCTACCTGCAAGGCGTTTTCGCAAAGATCGACTTTATCAACAGTTACGGCACGACGGAATCGTTCCTGAACACCTTCCTCGACTCGAAGGACCTGCCGGAAAAAGCCGGGACGGCCGGGCGCGCCGCTTACGACGACGACGTAATTCTCGTCGAGCCGATCGAAGACGGTTGGGGCTCGCCCGACAATTTGACGCCGAAAGACGGCAAAACGCTCGGCGAAGTGATCGTTCGTTGCAACTCGAAAACGGCTTACGGCTACTTCAACAAGCCGGAGGAGACCGCGCGCAAGTTCAAGAACGGCTACCTTTACACCGGCGACCTCGCGATTTGGGACGAAAACGAATACGTCTCCATCGTCGGGCGCAAAGACGACATGATGATCTGCGCGGGCGAAAATATTTACCCGCAGCCGATCGAAGAGGCGATTTGCGGCTGCTCGAAGGTTTCGGATTGCATCGTCGTCCCGGTTCCGGAAACGACGCGCGGTCAAGCGCTCGTCGCTTACGTCGTTCCGTCCGACCCGTCGCTGACCGTCGCCGAATTGTTGAAGTTCTGCTCCGAACACCCGAGTTTGTCGAGCTTTACGATTCCGCGCTACTACCGTTTCGTCGAAGAACTCCCGTATACGGCGACCGGCAAGAAACAGCGCTTCGTCTTGAAGCGTCAAGCGCCGAACGATTTGAAAGCGGGCGTTCTCCAACGCAACTAACGTTTTTACGCGACTTGCGTCGACGCGCCGCGTCTCTTTCGGCGACGCTCGACGCGCTCGACGTTCGCCGATAAAGTTCGCCGATAAAGTTCGCCGATAAAAAAACGCCGTCGTTTTTCGCGACGGCGTTTTTATTTTTTAGCGCGTTCTAAACCGCGGCTTTCCAAAGACTTAATCGACGCTCCAAAGGTCGGGCAAGTTGCGTCCGCGCTCGCCGTCGTCGAGCCCGTATCCGATCAAAAAGAGGTCTTCCGACTCCAACGCGCTCCACTCGACCGGAACGTCGACGGCGCGCTTCTTTTTTTTCTCGATCAACACGACGATGCAAACCTCGGCGGCGCCGCGACTTATAAAGCGATCGCGCAACCGTTTCAGCGAACGTCCGGAGTCGATCATATCCTCGACGATCAAAACGCGGCGCCCTTCGAGCGGCGTTTCGACGTCTTTCGTCAGCGCGACGGTTCCGCTCGAAACTCGCGCGTCGCCGTAACTTGCGGCGCGAACAAAATCGATTTCGAGCGGAAAATCGAATTTGCGAACCAAGTCGGCGAAGAAAATCGTCGCGCCCTTCAAAACGCCGACGACTAAAATATTGTCGTTCGGCGTCTTACGATAATAATCGTTAATTTGCGCCGCGACGCGCTCGACGGCGGCGGCGATTTCCTCGGCGGTAAAGTAAATTCGCAAAGCGTATCCTTTCGAAGCCAAACTCTTTAAGAACGTCGTTTACAACTTTTAAATTTTATTTTTCGAACGCGACCAACTTGCTCCTCCGAAAGCCGGTAATAGCGGAAAATTTCGTCGTTTATCTCTTCAACGCGTTTGTCGGCGCCCGCTAAAATAGCGTCGACGCAACCTTCCAAACGGCGATTCAACGCCGCGTCGACCGCCGGAAACGGCAGTTCCGACAGTTCGCTTTTCAACGCTTTCGCGCCGGAAAACGTTTGCGAATAAAAAAACTGAAAAAGCGTCGAATTCAAAAACGCGGCGACCGTTTTCGCGCTCATCCCGGGAATCCGCGGAATCAAAATGTTCGCGCTGTTCAAAAACAGGCGTTGCGACGCGTCGTAAGCGAACGTCAACCGCTTGGAAATAAAGCGATAAACCAACTTTTCCGGCGCTCGATAAATTTCTTCTTTCGCCGCTTGCTGCAATCGCGAGCGGTCGTAACGCAGGTAAAATTGCGGCGGTTTCAGCGCGAACGGCTCGATCTCCTTGCCGGTGTAAATCGCTTCGCAACCCGTTTCCGGAACGCGTTTTAAGATTTCGCGATTGTTCCCGGTAACGACGCCGAGCGCCCAAACGCTTTGCGACAGATCGAAACGGCCAAGTTCGCGAACGCGACGCAAAATCGCCTCGTCCTCCGACGTCGGAAAGGAAAAAACGCGGTTCTTCGTCGCGAAAAACGGCGCGGTCGTCGCGATCCGAACGCCTTGCGCGTCCTCGACTTCCAACGTTTCCGACGGCGAAGCGCAACGCGTCGACACGACGACGCATTTCGTCGCGACGCCGGCGAACGTCTCGTCGCGAAACGTTATCCGCTCCAACCGAACGCGCTCCGTTAAAAAGCGACGCAAGTCCCGATGCGACGCGACGTTAAGAACCGACTCCGGCAACAAAAAACGAACGGCGGCGCCCGGTTTCGTCAAGGTAAACGCCTTCGCGAAAAAACGCTCGAACGCGTCCTTCGTCGCGAAATCTTCCAACGTTAACGCTTGATTTTCGGCGAGTTGCGCGCTTCGTTTTTTACACGGCGTCGTCGCGGCGCCCCAAGGCGGATTAGTCGCGACGAAATCGAATTTTTCCGGAAACCCGGCGGCGCGGGCGGTTCGTTCGGCTTCGTCGCTTAAAAAGTCCCAACAAACGATTTGCGGCGCGAACGAGCGGTTCGGAAATTTCAGCAGAAGATTAATTTTCGCGATAAAAACGGCGGTCGGGTCGAAATCGCCGCCGAAAATTTGCTCCGGTTCGACGTTTTTTAACGCGGTCAAAAACGCGCCGCCGCCGCAACACGGGTCGATAAAGGTTTTACCGCCGGAAAAGTCGAAATCGGCGGTCGTCGTTTCGGCGATTTTTCGGGGCGTGTAATACGCGCCCTTCAAATTGCGCTCGCCCTCGGTCGTCGACGCAAGATAAGCCGCGCCAAGGAGATCCGTTTCGTCGAGCGGCGGCGTCCAGCCGGCGATCTCATGAATCGGCGCGAATCGCTCCGCAACTAAAACGTCGACGACGGCGCCCTTGTCCAAAATCCCCCGTTCCCGCAAAAGCGCGACCGCGAGCGCCCCCAACGCGTCGCGAAGCGGAACGTCGTTCGCGGCGACGAACTCGACGAAACGCCTTATAAACTCGACGTTTGCGCGATTCGTCAAATACTCGACCGGAACGCGGCGCTTCGTCGAGCAAGTTTTGTTCGCGCGCTTCGTCAGCCGACCGCTCGGGTTCGCGCCAAGACGTCGCCAATTCCGCAACGTCGACGCCGACGCCGCCGTCTCTTCCTTTGTCGCCGCCGTTTTTTCGCGCGTTTCCAAGGTTTCGCCGTTTCGCTTTCTATTAACGCAACGCAAGCGGACGCCGCGCTTTACGTCGCCCGCTTAACGCTAAAATTCAACGCCGAACGCCCCAAACGCTCGACGCGCCGTCGCTTAAATCGCCGTCAAATTTTCTTGTAAATAACAAGGAAAAACGAGCGCGGCGCCAACTTGACTTCGAGCGACGCAAGTTCCGCTCCGCTAACGACTTCCTTCGTTCCGTCGAAATACTCGACTTCGTACTTCGCCGTCGGGTCGACCGCCGGGAGCTCGAACGTCTTTGTTTCCTCCGGCGCGTCGGCGCGACGGAAGACGAGCGCGAACCCGTCGTTTTCACTCGGGCGGTGCAGCGACCAACCGCACCAAACGTCGTCGGCGGCGCCGGTTTCGTCGGTCAACGGGTAAAAGTCGCCCATATAATACGCTTGCAGACGCGCCGTCAAGCCGAACATCTTTTGGAACCAAGCGGTTTCGGCGTCGGTAAACTTGCGGCGAACGATTCCGCCGTCGAAGTCGGTCGGAGTGAAAACGGTTCCGGACGAAACGACGCTCATGAAGCCGTAATCGTCGCCGACCGCGACGCAGTTCGTTTCGCCGCCTTGGAACGGCAAGAACGGCGTCGAGTTGAGCGTCATATTTTGCCCGAGATTAATCGCCGTGTCGCCCGGCTTCATTCCGATGAAATAGTCGCTGCGGCAGTACGAGTGCGCCCGACGAACCATCTCGAAGTCGATTCGGCGACCGCCCGACGCGCAGTTTTCGAGCAAAATGTTCGGGAAGCGCGCCCGCATGTCGTCCAAAAACTTGTACAGCGCGGCGACGTGTTTCGCCTCGACCGCTCCGACGCGATCGGCGCCTTCCTTCGCTTCGAGCTTCGCCCAGAAACCGGTCGGCTCCATATTGAAGTCTTGGCGATAAACGTCGATCCCGTGTTTCTCGATCGTTCCGTAAACGATCTCTTGGATTCGCTTTAACGCTTCCGGATTCGCGTAATTGTAGAGCGCGCCCTCGACGAAATCGGGGTTCTCCTTGACGACCGGCGCCGACTCGTGAACGCGCTCCGGCTCGAACCAAAGGAGGAAGCGCATTCCGGCTTTATGCACCGCGTCGGCGATCGGGAGCAGGTCGCCGGTCGGGTGCGTCGTCGTGTTGACGCGCCAATCGCCGACGAAGCGGTACCAGTCCGGCCCGCAGTTCGGGTAAGGGTCGGTCTCGTGCGGCGCGCCGTACCAACCGGCGTCGACCCAGTACGTGTCGCAAGGAATCCCGGCGTCGAGGCGATATTGGAGAATGTCGAGCATCATTTGCGGCGTTTTG
>JAFTUJ010000082.1 GCA_017466305.1 Thermoguttaceae bacterium | reverse complement strand
TCCGTTTTCTTCGCCGTTGACGCCGCGTCGTTTTTCGCCGTGTCCTCCGACGTTGACGCCGCGTCGTTTTTCTCCCTTTCCTCCGACGTTGACGCCGCGTCGTTTTTCGCCGTTTCCTCCGACGTTGACGCCGCGTCGTTTTTCTCCCTTTCCTCCGACGTTGACGCCGCGTCGTTTTTTGATGTCGCTTCGGTCGACGCGGCGAGTTTTGCGAACCAGTTCGTTTGCCAAGTCGACGTTTCACGAATAAAGGAAGTCAAGTAACTGCAAAGCGTTACGACAACAAAATTATATCGCACGAAGTCGTTTAGCGACGTCAACGCCGAAATCAACAACAGGTCGCTTCGGTCGACCGCCGTTTCGCCGACTTGCGCCAAAAACGCAAAGACGCCGTATTCGAACAACTCGCGAACTCGCCCGCGCCGAAACGAGCGAAGCGAAAAGCGAAAACGCGGAACCGCCGCCCGCAACAACGCGACGTAAACGCCGAGTTGTAAAAGGGTTAAAACGGCGTTTCCAACGACGAGCGCGACGACGCGTCCGCCGAAAAAGAGAATCGCGAAGTTGACGACGCCGAATAGTATCCGGAAGACGAAAACAGTTCCGCCGGTTAACTCTTGTCGCAACGCGCCGCGCAACACGCCGCAAACGCCGTCCGAAACCTTTGAAATCGCGAACGATACGCCGGAACAAAAAAGCGCGGTCGCCAACGTCGGAGCGTCCGGCCCGGTCGCGAAAAACGACGCGACGCCGCAAGCGACGAGCGCCGTTAACACGACCGCCGCCGAGAGCGCGCCGAAAAGCAGAATCGCCGTCGAGCCGATTTCGTTGAGTCCGTCCCAATCGTCGACGGCGTAATACTTTGTTACGAAACGACTTGTCGTTGTCGTCAACCCGAAGTCGAGCAACCCGCACCACCCGGCGAAAAGGGACGCGCAAACGTAAATCCCGTAAGCGCGCTCGCCCAACGTCGCGAGCATATACGGCGTCAAAAAAATTCCGAAAAAAATCCCGACGAGGAGCGCCCCTCCCGAAAATCCCGCGCCCTTTAAGAGTCGTTTTAGTCCTTGATTCATCGACGTTTATCCCTTGCGTTCCGGCGTTTCAAACGCCGCCGTTTCCCCCTTGCGTTTCGCCGTTCCAACGGCGCGCCGCTCGCTCGTTCGTTTTCGCTTTCTTTCCATTATTTTACCGTCGAATCGCCGTTTGAAAAGCCGCCGCGTTCGGTTTCTTGCGTCGCCGTCGAAACCGGCGTTATAACCGGCGTCTTTGATTTAAACGTTATCTAACGTTTTTCTTTTAAATCAAACGTGTTTCGACCGTTCTATTTTCGCTCGACAATTTCGCAAAAAATTTTAAAAAAAGTCTTATTTGCTTGAAAAACGCCTTTGTTTCGTCTATAATTAAAGGGTCGCAACGTCGCTTTCGACGAATTTTAAATCGCCCCCTTGTTCAACCTCTTCGCAAGCCTATGTCGAAAGATCGCCAATCGTTTATTTACGACAAATCGTCGCTTTGCGATTATAAAATCGACGACGACGGCGTCGAACTCCTCCGCGTTCGCGATAAAAACGCGACGTCGCTCGTCGTTCCGAGCGAACTCGGCGGTCGCCCCGTTAAGCGACTCGACAGCTCGGCGTTTTCCGGTTGCGCCAAGATAACGCAAATTGTTCTCCCGTCGACGCTTACAGAAATAGGCGCGTTCGCGTTTTCCGGTTGTTCGGCGTTGGAGTCGCTCGACCTTCCCGCGTCGCTCGAAAGTATCGACGCCAAAGCGTTTAACGGTTGCGACGCGCTAACGACAATTCGCGTCGCCCCGGGAAACGCTCAAATCCGCGTCGTCGACGGACTTTTGCTAACTCGCGGCGGCAAAACGCTTACGTTCTGTCCGCGAACGAAGACGGGCGTTTGCGTCGTTCCGGAAAGCGTCGAAGA
This sequence comes from Thermoguttaceae bacterium, assembly GCA_017466305.1. Lineage (GTDB taxonomy): Bacteria > Planctomycetota > Planctomycetia > Pirellulales > Thermoguttaceae > RUG369. The sequence goes on along the minus strand of JAFTUJ010000082.1, from coordinate 1,050 downwards.
AGTCGGGCCTCAAGCCTTTCAGGGTTGCGGAGCGCTAACGCAAATCGTTTTGCCGCCGAGCGTTACGGCAATCGCCCCCCGCGCGTTCGAAGACTGTCGTTCGATAACGCAAATCGTTTTACCGCCGAATATTAAGGAAATCGGCTGGAGCGCGTTCGAAGGCTGTTCGGCGTTAACGCAAATCGAGCTTCCCGACGCGCTTGAAACGCTCGGCATACACGCTTTCAAGGACTGCGCGGCGTTAACGGAAATCGTTTTATCCCAAGGCGTTAAAGACGTCGGCGGAGCCATTGTAAACTGTTCGTCGCTAAAATCGTTTCGCGTCGCGCCCGAAAATCGCCAATTTCGCGCCGTCGACGGCGTTTTGCTAAGTCGCAACGGCAAAACGCTTTACCGTTGCCCTTGCGGAAAAATCGGAACCTACGTCGTTCCGGAAAGCGTCGCGAAGATCGCCAAGAACGCTTTTTATCAATGTTCGAAACTTACGGAAGTCGTTTTAACAAAAGGCGTTAAGAAAATAGCGAACGCCGCGTTCTACGATTGTTCGGCGTTGGCGCAAATCGAGCTTCCGGAAACGCTCCAAACGGTCGGCGAATACGCGTTCGGCTCCTGCGCGGCGCTAATGGAAGTCGTTTTACCAAAAGGCGTTAAGAAAATAGCGGACGGCGCGTTCTCCAGCTGTTCGGCGTTGACGCGCATCGAGTTCCCGGAAACGCTCAAAACGATCGGCGCCGAAGCGTTCGAAGAATGCGTTTCGCTGACGGAAGTCGTTTTACCGTCGGGCGTTAAGAAAATCGCTTCCTATGCCTTTTCCGACTGTTCGGCGTTGACGCGAATCGAGCTTCCGGAAACGCTCGAAACGATCGGGCGCGAAGCGTTTCGCGACTGCTCGTCGCTTACGAAAATCGTTTTGCCGCCAAGCGTTACCAAGATCGGCGTCGAAGCGTTCGGCTCCTGCGCGGCGCTAACGGAAGTCGTTTTATCGCCCAACGTCGCCAAAATCCCGCTCTGCGCGTTCGTTAGATGCGCTTCGTTGCGGCGCCTCGTTAT
>JAFTUJ010000081.1 GCA_017466305.1 Thermoguttaceae bacterium | reverse complement strand
CGGCGTTATTAAAATTCGACTAAAAATTATACGTCGCGCGTCGGGGAGCGTCAAGAATAAAAGGACAAAATTTGACGTTAATTTTTTTTCGGGTTAAAATAACGACGGCAAGGGGCGTTAAAATCCAAAAAGAAGCCCTAAACTGCCAATGTGAAACGTTTGATCTTTGCCGACGAGGCAGTCGTAGTCGCCGGCGATCGCGAGCGCGCCCCAAAGGGAGAGACGCAACCCGACGCCGCCCCAGAAGAAGTCGTCGCCGGCGCCGTCGCCTTGGTAATAAGGGCTCGTCGGCGCGAACGTTCCCGGAACGCGACCGAAGCAGAAGTTTTGAATCGATTCGTTTTGCGAACGGAGTTGCGAAACCCAAGCCAACCGACCTTGCAACGTGAAGGAGTCGAGCCCGGCGAGGTTGACGTCGATTCGCGAGCCGAGCGTCATGTAACAAGCGTCGTAATTGCGTTTTTCGCCGCCGATTTGGCGGAGCGAGTTCGGGTTGAAATTGTCGTGTTCGAGGTAAGAATATTGATACGAACCGAACGGTTTCAAGACGAACAGGCCGAGCGTGTGCATTTCGTAACCGGTTTCAAAGTAGCCGCCCGCTTGATAACCGTCGTAAGACGCGGAGCCGACGTCGCCGCCTTGCGCTTTGTACCCGTCGTCGCCGTAAGCGCCCAACGCGGTGAAGTAGAAGCCGCCCGCGTGCAGGTAGACGCCGGCGCCGATCGTATGGTCGTTTTGGCGAATTTTGCGGCCGACGTATTTAACGTCGTTGCGATGGTAGTTGTAATACGCGGTGAAGTTGAGGGCGCCCATCGGCATATTGACGCCGATTTGCGCGCCGGTCGCGTTCGCGTCGAGTTCGCCGCGCCAGTTTTCCGGGCGGATTTCGCCGCTGCCGAGGTAGCCGTTGCCCCAAAATTGGAACGATTTTAATTCCGGCAGTCGAACGGAGCCGCGGACGACGACGTCTTGCGAGAACGCGAACGTCGACCCGTTGAACGTCGCTTCGGAACGCGACGCGTCGGCGCGGGGCGCGTCGAGAGGCGCGAATTCGTCGAGCGCGACCGCGGCGGGCGTTCCGTCGAAAGCGCCGAGTTCGCTGAAAGCGCCGAGTTCGCCGAAAGCGCCCGAGCGGTTCGTCGGGGTCGGAGTCGCCGCCGGAGTCGGGGCGCCGACGTTGAAAGCGTCCGGAGCGTCGACGCTCGAAACGGCGGGAGGCGCGAGGTCGAGGAGGCCGTTCGAAAAGCCGGTCGCGGCGGTCGCGGCGGTCGAAGGGGACGCGACGCCCGAGGACGCCGTCGCGAGGAACGTCGCGAACGCAAGGAACGCGTCGGCGAGGGAAATTCGAGAAAAGCGAGGGAAAAGCGACATGCCGGAACCTCCGCGTCGCCGCGACGTTGCAACGCCGGACGAACCGCGTTTGGGTGCAAACTGCAAAAAACTTGAAAAAAAGGAAAGGAAAAGGAGGTTTTTTCGGAAAATAATCCGGGGTTACTTGACATAATCGGTAAATTTAATACAAAACTTAATATAAAGGTTCGATTTTTTTAAAACCGACGTTTGAAAAAATAGAAATTTTCGTTATACTAGAGTAACAGTCGCAATAGCGGACGCAAGTTTTTGAGAAACGGAAGCGATTCTTGAACGCCTTATTAATCGGCGAAACGAGAATTGATTTCCGGATCGTTTTCGCGTCGAGTCGGCGCCGCGCTTTTTTGGGAGGCGCTTTGCCGACGCGTCGAGCGAACGACGGCGCGCGTCGCCGAGCGTTTCGTTGACATTTCAGGATAGATAGTTCAAATGGCAAAACATAATCCTTTTAGCGTATTCCGCCGCAATCAAAAGGCTTGGATGGCGGGGCTTACTCTCTTTACGATGTTTTCGTTCATCGCGTTGGGGTCGATGGTGCAGTGCGTCGGAACCGGCGGACAGCGTGCCGAAACGGGCGCCGAAATCGCGAAAACGAGCAAATACGGCTCTTACGATTACGATACGTACCGACAAACGTACGAATCGGCGTCGCGTTTGGGCGCTTTCGCGCGAACCGCGTTGTATTCGTTGGACGCCGAAGCTTGGGCGCAAGTGGCTGAAATGGCGCAATTTTTGCCCGAGAATTACCTCGCGCAATATTACGTCTACGCGTTGGCGGAAAAAGACCCGACCAAAGCCGCGCAAGCGCAACGTCTCAACGCGCTCGCGACGCAGTTGGAAGTCGTCTTGCAAGACGCGCAAGCGGCGTGCGACCGTTGGTTGGTTTTGCAATTTGCGTACGAAAAAGGGCTCGAAGCGGACGACGCCGCGGCGGAAGCGTATTTGCAAACGTTGGTCGGCGGTTCGTTGACGGCGGACGCTTGGCAAAACTGTTACAACAGCGCCGGCGTGAACGACGCGCTTCTTATTGAGCTGCTGAAAGAGCAAGTCGCGTACGAACGCGCCGTCGAGCGTTACGGCAATCCGCGTTCTCTCGCCGTTTCCGCCGACATGTCCGAAGCTTTCGAAGCGACGAATCGTTTGATGAAGGCGAACGTCGTCGCGTTCAACGCCGAAGATTACGTCGCCGAAATCGCGGATCCGTCGGAAGAAGAACTGAAGAAATTTTACGAACAATACCGCAACGTCGTCGCGAACGCTTACTCCGCGACGCCGGGTTTCACGCAACCGACGAAGATCGCGTTGGAAGTCGTCAAAGCGACGACGGCCGATTTTGAAGCGGCGGTTACCGACGAAGAAATCCAAAAGTATTACGACGAAAATCGCGAAACTTATAAGATAGCGCCGACCGTTCCGAGCGAACCGCAACTTCCGTCGTTGGACGGTCTTATGAACGTCGAGACGCTCGAGATTCCGGAAGCCGCCCCGGCGACTGAAACCCCGGCGGAAGCCGCTCCGGCGACCGAAGCGACCCCGGCTGAAGCCGCCCCGGCGACCGAAACCCCGGCGGAAGCCGCCCCGGCGACCGAAGCGACCCCGGCTGAAGAAGCCCCGGCGACCGAACCGACCGCGTATAAACAAGCGGAAATTCTTCTCGTTT